>NZ_LGDO01000509.1:0-36251 GCF_001279805.1 Streptomyces sp. XY431 | reverse complement strand
CGGGTAGAGCGAGGGCGGAGGGTAGGGCGGTGGTGTCCGCGAGGGTTCCTGTGGCGGAGGTGGCGGTGGGGTGCCACTGTCCATGCTGTCCCCATTCCCCAGGTCGTCTTCCGGCGAACGAGCTTGGCCAGTAAAGCAGTTGACCTGCCCGGCGGACAGCGCGCCGGACGCTTCGGCGGGTAACGGTTCGGCACTGCCGAGCGGCGCGTGCAGGAAATTGGAGTCCTGGAGTCGTATTCGCTAGCCTTTCGAACGTGAGGCTGACCAAGAGCACCGACATCGCCCTCCGCATCGCCATGCGGCTGGCCGTCCTCGACGAGGAGGCCAACCCGACCACCCGAGAGGTGGCCGAGGCGGTCGGCGTGCCCTACACCCACGCCGCCAAGGTGGTCAGCCGACTGCAGCACCTCGGCGTGGTGGAGGCGCGGCGCGGTCACGGCGGGGGCCTGTCCCTCACCGCGGCGGGCCGCACCGGCTCGCTCGGCCCGCTGCTGCGCGAGCTGGAGGGAGTGGGCGACGTGGTCGGCTGCGAGGACGAACCACCGTGCCCGCTGCGGGCGGCCTGCCGGCTGCGCGGGGCGCTGCGCACCGCGCAGGAGGCGTTCTTCGCCGCCCTGGACCCGCTCTCGATCGGCGATCTGGTGGCCGCGCCGACCGGGCCGGTCCTGCTCGGCCTCGGCGGTCGACCGGGCCTCGGCGCGAGACCCGACCCCTCCGACTGACCCACCACATCCCACCGCCGCACCACCCCACGCCGGTCCGCGCATCCGCACGGGCAGAAATACGACTCTCAGATTCCAGTTTGGAGCCTACCGATGCTGTCCGCCAAGTCCGCCGAGGTCGTCGAAGCCACCCTGCCCGTCGTGGGTGGCGCGATCGGCGACATCACGCCGCTGTTCTACGACCGGATGTTCGCCGCCCACCCGGAGCTGCTGCGCGACCTGTTCAACCGGGGCAACCAGGCCAACGGCAGCCAGCGGCAGGCGCTCGCGGGCTCGATAGCCGCCTTCGCGACCGCCCTGATCGCCGCCCCGGACACCCGTCCGGACGCGCTGCTCGCCCGCATCGCGCACAAGCACGTGTCGGTCGGCATCAGCAGCGACCAGTACCGGATCGTCCACGAGCACCTGTTCGCCGCCATCGTGGACGTGCTCGGCGAGGCCGTCACCCCCGAGGTCGCGGCCGCCTGGGACGAGGTCTACTGGCTGATGGCGAACGCCCTGATCGCCGTCGAGGACCGGCTGCGCGCCGAGAGCGCCGCCGCCCAGCACCTCGACCCCGCCGACCTCTGGCGCCCGTACACCCTCGTCGCCCGGTACCCGGAGACCGACGACGTCACCACCTACCTGGTCCGCCCGGCCGACGGCCGCCCGCTGCCGGCCGCCAGGCCCGGCCAGTACCTCTCGGTGCGCGCCGAACTCCCCGACGGCGCCCGGCAGATCCGCCAGTACAGCCTCTCCGGCGTGGCGGACGGCGCGCTCCGGTTCACCGTCAAGCGGGCCACCGCCGAGGCCGCCGGCGGCCCGGCCGGCGAGGTCTCCAACCACCTGCACGAGCACCTGCGCGCCGGGGACGTCCTCGACATCGCCCCGCCGTTCGGCGATGTCGCGCTGACCGAGGGCGAGGGGCCGGTGCTGCTCGCCTCGGCCGGCATCGGCAACACGCCGATCACCGCCATGCTGGCCCATCTCGCCGCCACCGGCTCCACCCGCCGGGTCGTCACCGTGCACGGCGACCGCGACCAGCTGTCGCACGCCTTCCGGGCCGACCTCGCCCAACTGACCGGCAAGCTGCCGGACGCCGCCGCCCACGTCTTCTACGAGCGGCCGCTCGGCGACTGGCCGGCCGAGCGGACCGGCCTGGTCGACCTGTCCACGGTCGACGTCCCCGCGGGCGCCACCGCCTACCTCTGCGGCCCGCTGCCCTTCCTCCGCTCGGTCCGGGCCCAGCTCCTCACGGCGGGCGTCCCGGCCGCCGACATCCACTACGAGGTGTTCGGCCCCGACCTCTGGCTCGGCCAGGACGCCTGACGCCGGTCCCGCACCCTGCAGGTCGCACGGGTGCGGGACCGGTCTCCGGCGAAGGCAAGGCCGAGGGCAAGGGCGAAGGCGGGGGCGCGGGGACTCAGGGCCGGAGTTCGAGCGTGCAGCACTTGGGGCCGCCGCCGCCCTTGAACAACTCGGAGACGTCGACCGGTATCGGCTCGAAGCCCTCGTCGGCGAGGCGGGCGGCCAGCGCCTTCGCGGCCTCCGGCAGCAGCACCCGGCGGCCGTCGGAGACGGCGTTCAGGCCGAACACCTCGGCGTCCTCCTGGTCGGCGAGGACGGCGTCCGGGTAGAGGCTGCGCAGCAGCGCCTGGCTGTCCGGGGTGAACGCCTCCGGGTAGTACATGACCTGGTCTTCGGTGAGGACGGCGAGGGCGGTGTCCAGGTGGTAGAAGCGCGGGTCCACCAGGGCCAGGGTGAGCACCTGGAGGCCGAAGAGGTCCCGGGCCTCGGCGTGCGCGGCCGGGTCGGTGCGGAAGCCGCTGCCGGCCAGCACCCGGCGGCCGGCCAGCAGGTGGTCGCCCTCGCCCTCGTTGACGTGCGCGGCACGCCGCACCTCGCGGTAGCCGCCGGCCTCGAACCGGGCCTGGTGGGCGTCGGACTCGCCGGCCCGCTCGGGGTGGCGGAAGTTCGCGACCAGCACCCGGCCGTCGATCACGGTGGCGCCGTTGGCCGTGTAGACCATGTCCGGGAGGCCGGGCACCGGATCGATCAGCTCCACGGTGTGGCCGAGCTGCCCGTACAGCGCGTACAGCTGCTCCCACTGCCGGACGGCGAGCGCGGTGTCGGTCGGCCGCCCCGGGTCCATCCAGGGGTTGATCGCGTACTCGACCGTGAAGTACGTCGGCCGGCACATGAGGTAGCGCCGCGGCCTCGCGGTGCGCTCCGGAATTCGGTACGGCATGCGGCGACCTCCGCGGTCGGGAACGGGACGGAGCAAGGACGGAACGGGACGGAGCAGGGGCGGAGCGGAAGGGGACCGGGCGGAACGGAAACGGGCCCCCGGTACGGGGCGCGGGCGCCGCCCGCCGCCTACGTCCGTACGGTCCAGAGGGCGGCTGCCCCGGCCGCGCCGTTCCCACACCCGGGTGGGCGCACCGGGTGGCGCAGTACCCCGCGCATTCGGCGCGCCCACCCGCGCGCCCCTGGCGCACAAGGGCGCTCGCGAGCCGTTCCGGAACGTCCGAACCCGTCGTTCCGGCTCCTGCGGGCCTCCCGCCCGGGGCCGTCCGCCCCTTCCGCCCGGGCCCGCACGAGCCCGTCGGAGCCCGTCCGGCACCTTCCGCCCCGGGCCTTCCGACCACACGTGGCCGATCTCACGTACCGCTACCGGCCACCTACGGTGGCGTAGGTCACTTGAGACAGTGAACTATCTCCTTCATGTCGCACCTCCAGGAGACTCTTGACCTCAATTCGTACGTCGCCCTCGGGGACAGCTTCACCGAGGGCCTGAACGACCCCGGGGCCGACGGCGCCTTCGCCGGCTGGGCCGACCGGCTGGCGGGGCTGCTCGCCGGCGACCGGCCGCCGGGCGGCTTCCAATACGCGAACCTCGCGGTGCGCGGTCGGTTGCTGGACCAGATCATGGCCGAGCAGGTGCCGGAGGTCCGCCGGATCCAGCCCGACCTGGTCACCTTCTGCGCCGGCGGGAACGACATCCTGCGCCCGGGCAGCGACCCGGACGAGGTGGCCGAGCGCTTCGAGGCCGCCGTCGCCCAACTCGTCGACGCGGCGGGCACGGTGCTCATCTGCACCGGCTTCGACACGCGCGGCGTGCCGCTGTTCAAGCACCTGCGCGGGAAGATCGCCACCTACAACGGCCACATGCGCGCCGTCGCCGACCGGCACGGCTGCAAGGTGGCCGACCTCTGGTCGCTGCGGGCCGTCCAGGACCGCCGCGCCTGGAGCGAGGACCGCCTGCACCTCTCCCCCGAGGGCCACCAGCGGGTCGCCCTGCTGGCCGCCCGCTCGCTGGGCCTGCGCACCGAGCAGGACCCGGAGGCCCCCTGGCCGTCCACCCCGGCCCTCTCCGCCGCCGAACAGCGCCGGGAGAACCTCCAGTGGGCCCGCGAGTTCCTGCTGCCGTGGGTCGGCCGCCGGCTCCGCGGGGAGTCGTCCGGCGACAATGTCGAGGCCAAGCGCCCCGATTTGATGCCGCTCTGACGGTCCGTCATCTGACGGACCGTCGGACGGTGGCCGGTCGTCCGGTCGTCCTCGTGCCCGCGCGGACCCCCGCGTGCACGAGGGCGGCCAGCCCGGCGCCGACCAGGTACCAGAGCAGGTCCGGCGGGTTGAAGGTGGAGCCGAGCACCAGCCGCGCGAGCGCGCTGCGCCGGGCCAGGTCGTCCGGGACGCCGGTGAGCTGGAACAGCTCCACCGCCCAGCTCAGGCCCGCCGCCCAGACGGCCGCGACCGGCGGCCGCAGCCTCGGCGCGACCAGCACCGCGAGCGCGTACAGCAGCACGGTGTAAAGGGCGTCGCCCGCGTACTTGGCCGCCTCGCCGCCCGCCACCGTCCGCACCGCGAGCCCCGCACCGACCGTCAGCACCGCCGCCACCGCGGCCGCGCCCCGGACCGCCCACCGCCCCCGAAGATCGTCCATCCCCGCACCCTACGGCCGGCCGGCACCTCCCACCGACCGGCACCTCCCACCGACCGGCCCGACGCGGCCGACCGGCCACGACCCATCGGCCGCCGACCCGCCGACCCGCCGCGGGAACCGCGCTCGCCCCCGGTGCGTCCCTCCCTGCCGAAGGACCGGACGGGCGGACCGGTACCCTGCTGGCCGGCCCGTTTCCGGGCCGGGTCCGCGCAGGCCGTGGACCGGAACGACAGAGACAGGGCGGGGCGCAGTGACGCAGCTGACCGAGACGGTGAACGGGTCCGGGATACCGGCGGACGTGGCGGGGGCCGGGCAGGGGCCCGGGCGGCGGTTCACCGTCGAGGGCTTCGCGCCGCGCCAGGACGGCGACGCGCGTGAGCGCGGCAAGGCCCTGCGCACCCGCACCCCGCGCGAGCGGCACGCCGAGTTCCCGCCCGTCACCGACCGCCCGACCGCCGTCCAGGCGATCGAGGCCTCCAACGAGGGCCGGCTGGCCGAGCTGGTGCCGATCCGGCTGGGCCGGATGGCCGCCACCCCGTTCGCCTTCCTGCGCGGTTCGGCCGGGCTGATGGCCGCCGACCTCGCCGCCACCCCGACCAGCGGCACCGTCGCCCAGCTGTGCGGCGACGCCCACGCGGCCAACTTCGGTCTGTACGGCGACGCGCGCGGCCGGCTCGTGATGGACATCAACGACTTCGACGAGACCGTCCCCGGCCCGTGGGAGTGGGACCTCAAGCGCCTCGCCGCGAGCCTGGTCCTGGCCGGCCGGGAGATCGGCGCCGACGAGACGACCGCCCGCCGGGCCGCCTTCGACGCGGCCGGCGCCTACCGCCGCACCATGCGCACCCTGGCCAAGCTGCCCGCGCTGGACGCCTGGAACGCCGTCGCGGACGAGCAGCTGGTCTCCTTCGCCCAGGCGCACGACCTGACCGAACTGCTGGAGAAGGTCGGCGCCAAGGCGCTCGGCAACACCAGCGCCCGGTTCGCCGCCAAGTCCACCGTCCGTACCGAGGACGGCGGCCGGCGCTTCACCGCGGCACCGCCGGTGCTCAGGGAGGTGACGGACGCCACGGCCGCCGCCGTCGCCACCGCGCTCGGCGACTACGTCGGGACCGTGCCCGGCGAGCTGCACCCGCTACTGTCCCGCTACCGGGTGCAGGACGTGGCGTTCCGCGTCGTCGGTACCGGCAGCGTCGGCACCCGCTCCTACGTCGTCCTGCTGACCGACCACCGCGAGCAGCCGCTGGTGCTCCAGGTGAAGGAGGCGCGCCCGTCGGTGCTGCTGCCGCACCTGGCCCGGGCCGGCCACCCGGTCGCCGCGGCGGACGTCCACGAGGGCCGCCGGGTGGTGCGCGGGCAGAAGCGGATGCAGGTGGTCAGCGACACCCTGCTCGGCTGGACCACGGTCGACGGACTCCCCTACCAGGTGCGCCAGTTCCGCAACCGCAAGGGCAGCGTGGACCCGGCCGCCCTGCTGCCCGCCCAGCTGGACGACTACGCCCGGATCACCGGCGCCCTGCTCGCCCGCGCCCACGCCCACACCGCCGACCCCGGGGTGATCAGCGGCTACTGCGGCAAGAACGAGGCCCTGGACGAGGCGGTGGCCGGCTTCGCGGTCGCCTACGCCGACCGCACCGAGGCCGACCACGCCGACCTCCTCACCGCCATCCGCGCCGGCCGCCTCCCGGCCGAGCACGGCGTCTGACGGACGCCCGGTCCCTCGCTCCCGGTCAGGGGGCGAGGAACGGGGCCACCGCGGCGACGAACTCCGCGGGGCCGGTGTGGTGGACCAGGTGGCCGGCGTCGATAGTGACCAGGCGGCAGTCGGGGATCAGGCGGGCCAGTTCGGCCAGGCCGTCCTGCGGGACGTGGCTGGTCGGGCCGCCGGCGACCAGGAGGGTGGGCGCGGTGATCGCGCTCATCCGCTCCAGCCACCGCGGGTCCGGCCGGTCGATCTGGCTCTTGACCACCCGGACCACCGCCCAGTCGAAGTCGACGGGCTCCTCGGGGGCGTCGGCCACCTCGCTCGCGGGGCGCGGGCGCGGGGCGGGGACGTCCTCCAGGACCAGTCGGCCGACCCGCTCGGGCCGCTCCTGGGCGACCAGGTAGGCGACCACGCCGCCCATCGAGTGGCCGACCAGGTCCACCCGGTCCAGGCCGTGCGCGTCCAGCAGGGCGAGCACGTCGTCCCGCATCGCCTCCAGGCTGTACCGGCCGGGGCGGCCGCTGTCGCCGTGGCCGCGCAGGTCGAGGGCGTGGACGCGGTGGTGCGGGGCGAGGGCGGGGAGCACCACGTCCCAGTCGGTGGCCCGCTCGCCGAGGGCGTGCAGCAGGACCAGCGGCGGGCCGTCGGCCGGGCCGCTCTCCCGGCAGGCGAGGGAGAGGGCCGGCAGTTCGACTGGCAGAGGCTCGGTCATACCGGCACCGTAACCCGGGGCCCGCACCGTCCGGGCTCCGCTTTTCGCACGGCGAACAGCGGTCAGCGGCTCGGGGTGTTCTCCCGGTCAGCGGCACCCGGCGCGTCCGCGCCCTTCCCGGCCGCCGCTTCGACCGGCATCGCATCGACCGGCATCGCTTCGACCGGCATCGCTTCGCGCGCCGACACCCGGCCCGCCAGCACCGAGACGACCACCGCCAGCGCTGCCACCGCCGCGCAGACACCGCTCGCCCACGCGTACGCCGCCCGGTGCCCGCCGCCACCGCCGGTCGCCCGCAGATAGACGCCGGACAGCGCCGAGACACTGACCGCGGCCGCGATCCGCTGCGCCATCTGCAGGATCGCCCCGCCCACCCCGGCCGCCTCGGCCGGTGCGTGCCGCAGCACGAACGCCTGGTTGGAGGCCGCCATCAACCCGACCGAGGCGCCGCCCAGCAGCTGGAGCAGCGCAAGCAGCCAGGGCAGCGGACCGGTCGGCGCCCAGCGTGCGACCAGGCCGCCCGCGAGCATCACCAGCGCCGAGCCGGCCATGCCCGCGGTGACGGTCCGCCGGCCGAAGCGCTGGACGACCCGCCAGGCGAACGCCGAGGCGAAGCCCATCGCGACCGCCGACGGCAGCGCCACCAGGGCCGCGCCCATCGGCGAGAGGCCGAGGCCGTCCTGGAGGAACATCGTCAGCACCAGTCCGGCGGCCAGCGAGGAGCCGAACTGCGCCATCGCCACCGCCGTCCCCAGCGCGTACGGCGCGGAACGGGTCAGCGCCGGATGGATCAGCGGGTGGCCGCCACGCCGGGCGTAGCGGCGCTGCCACCGGGCCAGCGCGCCGAGCAGCGCGGCCGCCGCGGCGGCGAACCCGAGCCAGCCGGCCCAGCCGGGAGGCTGGACGAACGGCAGCATCAGCGCCAGGGTCAGCGCGGCGACGAGCAGCAGTCCGACCAGGTCGAGGTCGGCGTGCCGGGTGCTGGGGCGCGGGCGCGGCAGGTGGCGGACCGCCAGCAGCAGGGTGGCCAGCCCGAACGGCACGTTGAGCAGGAAGGTCAGCCGCCAGCCCTGTTCCGGTCCGACGGCGGCGAGCACCGCGCCGCCGATCGGCGGGCCGAGGGCGAAGGCGAGGCCGCCGGTCACGGCGTACATCCCGAGCGCGCGGGCCCGTAGCTGGCCCTGGAAGACGTCCTGGAGGGTGCCGATCATCTGGGAGTTCACCAGTCCGGCGCCGGCGCCCTGGAGCAGCCGGGCGGCGACCAGCACCCAGGGCTCGGTGGCGGTCGCCGAGAGCAGGCTGACGACGGTGAACAGGGCGAGGCCGCCGACGAAGAACCACTTGCGGCCGCGCACGTCGCCGAGCCGCCCGCCGGGTATCAGGGCCAGGCCGAAGGCCAGCGAGTAGCCGGCGACGATCCACTGCAGGTGTGCGGGCTGGGCGTGCAGCGACTCGCGCAGCGCGGGGATCGCGGTATTGAGCACCGACTGGTCGATGAGGGTGGTGAAGCCGCCGGCGACGCAGACCAGCAGCACCCGCCGCCCGGCCGCGTCGAACCGCTCCTTGACCGGCGGCGCCGGTATCGCGCCGGTCGCGCTCACGGTTCGACCACCACCAGCGCGTACCGGGCACCGGTCGGGCCGGGGCAGTGGAAGCGGCTGGTCTCGGCGGTGAACCGCAGGCAGTCTCCGGCCTCCAGCAGGTGTTCCGTGCCGTCGACGGTCATCGACAGCAGGCCGTCCAGCACCCAGAGGTGGTGCTCCCGGCCGGTGTCGTCGGGCTTGTCGTAGGCGATGTCGGCTCCGGCGGGGAGCAGCCCCTCGATCACCTCGGCCCGCAGCGAACCGTGCGGCGGCGAGACGGAGCGCCGGACGTACCCGGTCGCCTCGTCCCGCCAGATCCGCTGGTCCGCGGCCCGCACCAGCCGGGCGGGCGCGGCCTCGACCTCGGCGAGCAGCCGCGACATGCTGCGCCCGTACACCGCGCAGAGCCGCCCGAGCAGCGCCGCCGTCGGGCTCACCTCGGACCGTTCGACACGCGACAGCGTCGAGCGGCTGACGTCCGCCCGCTGTGCCAACTCCTCCAGCGTCCACCCGCGTTCGACCCGCAGTTCGGCGAGCCGTTCCGCCAGCCGCTCGTCGGCGGCCGTATCCATTCCCATATCCGTGATGCTATCCCGGATATGGGACACCCCTGGCCGGGGCCGCCCAGACCCTGAGCCCCGGCCGCCTCGCGCGCCCCGGGCCGCCCGGCCGGGCAACAGGGCCGTCGAGGACAGCGCTCCGCCCCGCCGGACGAGGTCCGGCGGGGCGGCGTCGGGCGACCGGCCTTGCGCGACCGGCGTCAGGCCAGGGCCTCCAGGCGGGCCCGCAGTTTGTCGAGCGCCGGCCGCTGGCCCGGGTAGGCGTTGGTGATGTGCAGGGCTGCCGCCTTCATCGTGGCGGCCAGCTCCCTGCGGACCTCCGACGGGACCGGTGTGCGGCCGTGGACGGTGCGGAGCGTCTCGATGTCCTCGGTGAAGTACCCGGCGAGGCCCTCCAGGACCTTCCGGTCCGGCTCGTCCGGCAGCGCGGCCACCGCGGGGATGTCCTTCGCCAGGCGCTCCCAGCGGTACTGCACATCGGCGAGGACGGCGGCATCCAGCTCGACGGCCAGGGCGGCCCACCGGTCGGCGCTCGGCTGGACGGCCGGGACGGCCGCGAAGATGCTCCGGAGCACGGCGACGCCCTGCCGCTCCACGTCCCGGTCCTGGTCGACCAGGGCGCGGACGAGTTCCCGCGCCCGCTGGGCGAAGGGCTTCGCCTCCGGCAGGCCGGCGGTGCCCTCGATCAGGGCGTCCAGCAGGAGTTCGGCGAGCGCCAGCGGTGCGCGGTCGACCGTGCCGCGCGGGACCCGCAGGGCGCCGGAGGCGGCGTCGAAGGTGATCCGGTCGCCGCGCTCGACCAGGACCGGGTCGATCCGGTCCACCGCGTGCTTGAGCTCGCCGAGGTAGGGGAAGAGCTGGGCCACCACGGCCTGCTCCTTGGGGAGCAGGCAGGCGACGCCGCCGCGCACGGTCCGCTCGGTGATGTACCCCCAGGAGGCCAGCTGGTTCTCCAGGGAGAGCAGGCGGGCGTGGCGCTTCCAGACGGACCACTCGGGCGTCTTCCACTTGGCCTCGGTGAAGGTGGTCACGGCGAAGCCCTCGCAGTCCGAGGCGCGGACCCAGGCCCGGTTGACCATGATGTCCAGCCAGGCCAGCGCGCCGCCGAGGGTGGTGGTCCCCGACCGCTTCGCCAGCTCCCCGCGCCGGGCCACGAGCCGCCCGAACGCCTGGTACTGGCCCCAGGCGTTCTCGCTCCGCTCGACGAGCAGTGCGGCGGCCTCCGCGTAGGTGTCGGCATTGCTCCGGGCCAAGTCGGCGGACAGGTACGTCCAGGCCCAGCCGCGACGGTACGCGTAGTCCTTGACCGGGTGCTCCCCGAGGCCCTCCATGAGGCTGTGGGACAGCTCGTGCACCAGGGTGAGGGCGCGGTCGGTGAGGCCCCGGACGCCCGGGCCGACCAGGCCCGGGCGGAGCTGGATCTCCTGCACCGACGGGACTTCCCCGTTGGTGATCACCGTGTTCGCCCCCATCGTGGCGGGCAGGTCCTCCCGCACCACGAACCTGACCTCGCGCATCCGGCGGCCCAGCCGGGCGAAGCGCTGCTGGAAGGCCGGGTAGTCGGGGGCGGCTCCCGGGCCGTTCAGCACCGTGGTCGCGGTCAGCTCCGCCACGGTGCCGAGGGCGACGATCTCGTCGATCCGGGCGGTGATCGAGGCCAGCACCTTCTGCTCGGCCGGGGTCAGGTCTCGGGTCAAGGGGGTTCCTCCGCGGCTCGTTTCGCCAACCGGCTTTCCTGGCGGGCCGGTTCACTCGGCGACGTGCGGACGGAATGATGACGGGTGGGAATGTACAACGAATAAACACCGGGCGCCCGGTTTTCCTCCGCACCCCCACGGCCCGGGCCCGGCGGGCGCAGGGCCCGTCTTCGGTTCCGGGAGAACGGGCTGTCGATCATCGGATACCTCCAAGGAAACCCCGGCCTCCAGGACGGGGAGGAATTGGATCTCCCGCACTGCGGGGCAGGGAGCTGTGATTTGCCGTCAAGGCGGACCGCGGTGCTCTGACCGGATAATTTGGTCCTAAGTTGCAGCCGCGCTAGTTTGTGAGCGTGACCACGTGCCATGTGAAGCGGGCGTTCAAGTACCGCTTCTATCCGACAGATGCGCAGGCGGCTGAGCTGTCGCGCACGTTCGGGTGTGTTCGCAAGGTCTACAACATGGCGCTTGCGGCCCGCACCGAGGCGTGGACGCTGCGCCGGGAGCGGGTCAACTACAACGCCACCAGCGCGATGCTGACCGGGTGGAAGAAGACCGAGGAGCTGGCCTACCTCTGCGAGGTGTCGTCGGTTCCGTTGCAGCAGGCGCTGCGGCATCTGCAGGGGGCGTTCAGCAACTTCTGGCAGAAGCGGGCGAAGTATCCGACGTTCAAGTCCCGGAAGAAGTCCCGCCGCTCCGCCGAGTACACCACCAGCGGCTTCCGGTACCGGGACGGCCGGCTGACCCTGGCGAAGATGACCGATCCGCTGGACATCGTGTGGTCCCGTCCTCTGCCGGAGGGCGCTTCCCCGTCCATGGTGACCGTGTCCCAGGACGCGGCCGGACGCTGGTTCGTCTCCATGCTGTGCGACGACCGCCCGGCCATGCCCGGGGCGGTCAACGCCGCCGTGGGTGTCGACGCCGGCATCACCAGCCTGGTGACGCTCTCCACCGGGGAGAAGGTCACCAACCCGAGGCACGAGCGCCAGGACCGGGAACGCCTCGCCAAAGCCCAGCGGGATCTCTCCCGCAAGGCCGAGGGCGACGGCGCCAACCGGGCCAAGGCCCGACTCAGGGTCGGGCGGGCGTACGCCCGGATCGCCGACCGGCGCAGGGACTTCCTGCACAAGCTCACCACTCGACTCGTTCGTGAGAACCAAACGATCGTGATCGAGGATCTGAGCGTCCGGAACATGCTCGGGAACCGGCGGCTGTCGCGTGCCATCAGTGACGCGTCCTGGACCGAGCTGCGGTCCATGCTGGAGTACAAGGCCGAATGGTACGGGCGCGAGGTGATCACCGTCGACCGGTGGTTCCCCTCGTCCAAGCTGTGCTCGGCCTGCGGAACCTTGCAGAGCAGGATGCCGCTGAACGTCCGCGAGTGGACGTGCGCCTGCGGGACGGCCCACGACCGGGACGTCAACGCGGCACGAAATATCCTGGCCGCCGGACTGGCGGTTGCAGCCTGTGGAGACGGTGTCAGACCTCAACGGAGCACTCCGGGCGGGCAGTCGTCGGTGAAGCAGGAAGTAGTCCCACCGCCGCGCTCACGCGCGGCGGCTCGGCCGCGAGGCTGAGGGGAATCCCCGCCCTTCAGGGCAGGGAGGATGTCAAATGATGTCCGCGATCAAGGGCCGGTTGGCCCATGCACAACACGGGGGAACCACATGTTCGGCATCATCAGACCGTGCCGCCACCGGCTCTCGGAGCGGCTCCAGGCGAGCTGGATGGCCCATCTCTGCGGCCTCTGCCTCGCCCTGCGCGACGACCACGGGCAACTGGCGCGCACGGCCACCAACTACGACGGGCTGATCATCTCGGTGCTGGTCGAGGCCCAGGCCGCCGGGCACACCGACGGCGGGGCCGGCCGGCGGACCGCCGGGCCGTGTCCGCTGCGCGGCATGCGGACGGCCTCGGTCGCGCGGGGCGAGGGTGCCCGGCTGGCGGCCGCCGTCTCGCTGGCGCTCGCCTCGGTGAAGATCCGCGACCATGTCGAGGACCAGGACGGCGTGTTCGCCCGGCGCCCGGTGGCGGTCGGCGCGCGGGCGGTCACCCGGCGCTGGGACCGCAGGAGCGCGGGCAGCGCCTCGGTGGTCGGCTTCGACACCTCGGTGCTACTGGACGCGGCCGCCCGCCAGGGCGAGCTGGAGCGCGAACTGCCCGTCGGCGGCTCGGTGCTGCTGGTCACCGAACCCACCGAGACCGCCACCGCCGCCGCGTTCGCGCACACCGCCGTGCTGGCCGGACGGCCGGGGAACGAGGCGCCGCTGGCCGAGGCCGGGCGGCTGTTCGGACGGCTGGCGCACCTGCTGGACGCCGCCGAGGACCAGGAGGCCGACGCCGCGAGCGGCGCCTGGAACCCGCTCGACGCCACCGGCACCGACCGCGCCGAGGCCGAACGGCTGTGCCGGGACGCCGTTCACGGCATCCGGCTGGCGCTGCGGGACGTCGAGCTCACGGACCGGGCGCTGGTGCACATCCTGCTCGCCCACGAGACCGAGCGGGCCGTCGAGCGGGTCTTCGGGCGGCCCGGCCACGCCGCCTGCCGGGTCGGGCACGAGCCCGGCGCGACGCCCACCGACCAGCAGCAGCACGGCCATGCGCAGCACAGCCACTCGCAGCACGGCCACCCGGACCAGGTCGCGACCGGCTCCAACCCCTACCAGAGCCCGCCGCGGCACGACCCCGGCCAGGCCCCGCCGCAGGGCCCGGGCGCCCCCGTCCCGCCCTGGGTGCCGCAGGGCCCCGGCTTCACCCCGCCCGGCGCGCCGCCGCCCAACCGCCGCAATCTGCTGGCCGGTTGCGCCGCCTGGGCACTGATGGGCTGCACCTGCCAGCTGCTCTGCTGCGAGCACAACCACCCGTTCTCCGGCGAGCGCCGCGAGGGCTTCTGCGCCCGCAACGAGTGCTGCGACTGCGGCAACTGCTGCGACAGCTGCCAGTGCTGCGGCGAGAACGCCCAGTGCTGCAACGACTGCGGCTGCTGCGACGGTTGCGACTGCGGCTGCGACTGCTGAGGCCGTTCCGGCCGGCGGATCCCTGAGGCCGGCCGGAGGCCGGGTCCTGGGCACTGCCCCGGACCCGGCCTCAGTGCGCCGTGGCGCACGTCGCTGTCGCCCCACGGCGACCGGACCGGCCCGACCGCGGCATCAGGCAGCGAGGCCGACGCCCAGGGTGACAGCGACGGGGACGAGGTAGAGCAGCGGGAAGGGGACGGTCTTGTACGAGCGGGCCCGGATGTTGGTGAGCACGGCGCCGGCGAAGTAGAGGATCAGGCCGACCGCGGCGGCGACGCCGATCGCCGGAACGGCGAGGCCGACCAGCAGGCCGGCGGCACCGGCGAGCTTCGCCACGGCGAGCCAGGTCCACCACGCGCGGGGCACGCCGTAGTCGACGAGCGGCTGGGTGACGAACTCGGCCCGGCGGGCCAGCGAGACGCCGGAGAAGCCGACCCAGAGGGCACTGACGACAGCAAGGACGACGTGGGCGACAGACATGGTGGTACCTCGTTCATGTGGAAGGAGTGGCGGGAGGCGACGCGAGCGCTCTGCCCCGGTGGCTTGTGGGTCGACGCTTCACTGACCCGCGGCACGCGCCCGGTGTGACAGGACGGCCGGAGGATTCTTCGCAGGCCGTTCCGACAAGCCGACCGCACCCAAGGGCCGACCGAAGGGACACGCCGTGATCGAATCGAGACCGACCGGCCGCCGTCGACCAGGCCCGCCGACACCGACCTCGATGCGCACAGGGGCGCGGCCGAAAGCTCCCGCAGGTGGAGTCGGACCGGGTCCGCAGGCGTACGCGCCACGGAACCGGCTCCGTCTCGCGGCGTACCCGCCGTCCCCCGGCGGAGCGACGCGCCGGAGCGTGACATCCACCTAACGTGGCGTCATGTCGAAGACCGCCCGGTGGCGTTCCGCCGCCCTGCCGATCGCCTCCACCGCCCTGGTGCTGGCCCTCGCCGGCCCGGCCGCCGCCTCCGCCCCGGCTGCCGCCACCGCCACGACCGCTCCGGAGGCCGCTCCGGACGCCACTCCGGAGGCCACTCCGGAGGCCACTCCGGAGACCGCTCCGGAGACCGCTCCGGAGACCGCTCCGGACACCAAGCCCGACGCCGCCGGTCCCCGGGTACCGGCCACCAGCACCCACCGGCCCGTCGGGACGACCTCGGCCCGCCTGGTCGACCGGGACCGGCCCGACCCCTGGCGCCCGGACACGCCGTCCCGCGAGCTGATGGTCACCTTCTGGTACCCGACCGACTCCGCCCGGGGCGCCCACGCGCCCTACCTGTCAACGGAGTTGTCCACCGCCCTGTACGGCACCGACGCACCGGCCGGGGTGCGGACCGGCGCCGTGGCCGGGGCCCGGCCCGCCCCGGGGCGCCGGCCGCTGGTCCTGCTCTCCCCCGGCTTCGGCCTGAGCCGCACCACCCTCACCGCACTCGGCGAGGAACTCGCCGCCCGGGGCTACGCGGTGGCCGCCGTCGACCACACCTACGAGACCCTGGTGGAGTTCCCGGGCGGGCGGATCGAACCCTGCCTGGTCTGCGGGCGGGAGGGCACGGATCCGGACTTCGGCGCGACGGCCTCCCGCGTCCGGGCGGCCGACCTGCGCTTCGTGATCGACCGGCTCACCGCCCCCGGGAACCGGGGCCCGGTCCGCGGGCTCACCGTCGACCCGGGCCGGATCGCCGCGGTGGGCCATTCGCTCGGCGGTGCGGCCGCCCTGGAGGCGATGGCCGAGGACCGCCGGATCCGCGCCGCCGCGAACCTGGACGGCACCGTCTGGATCCCGCCCACCGGCCTCCGTTCCCGCCCCGTGCTGCTGTTCAGCTCCCAGCTCGGCGGCTCACCGGGCGCCACCGGGAACTGGGAGGACAGCTGGAAGCGCCTCACCGGCCCCCGGTACTGGGTGGACCTGCCGACCGCCGGGCACCTCTCGTTCTCCGACGAGCACTGGGTGGTGGACGCCCTCGGCAGCCGCGACCAGCTACCGGCCGACTCGGGGCCCGACCTCTTCGGCACCGTCCGGGGCGAGCGCGCGCTCGCCGCCACCCGCGCCTACCTCGGCGCGTTCCTCGACCGGCACCTGCTGGGCCGTCCGGCCCCGCTGCTCGACCGGCCCTCGCGGGCCTTCCCCGAGGTCCGCTTCGCCAAGTAGCGCTCCGGGCGCGGCAGTCCGGGCGGGCTCGCCCGTCCGGGCGCCGCGCTGCCACAGCGGCAGCACCTCGACCCGCGCGGCCGGGCGGCGGTCCACCGGGCGGTGGTCCGCCGGACGGCGCTCACCCATCGCGGCCCACCGCCGGTCTCGGCGCCCCGACCGTTGTCACGGCCGCCGCGCTGCGGCGGTCGGCCGCCAGCGAGTCCTCCAGCCGGGCCAGCAGCACCCGGAAGCGGTCCGTGTCCTCGGCCGTCATCCGGCCGCCCTCGGCCGGGATCCGTATGCCCCGGCCGCCCCTCGTTCCCTCGGTCATGCCCCGACGTTAGGCGATGACGATCAACGCCGGATAAACGGAGCGGGCCCGGCCGAACGGAACCCCGTCCGTCCGCCGGGGCTGCTCGAACCGGGTCCTCAGGCCCGCCCGAGCACCCGGTCCACCGCGATCTCGACGACCACCCGGTCCGGATTCACCCGGGGTTCGCGGTAGCGCTCGGCGTACCGGCGCTCCGCCTCGGCCACCGCCGCCGGCTCCTGCCGGACCACGGCCACGCCCTCCAGTGTCGACCAGCGCGCCCGGTCCACCTGGCAGACCGCAACCCGCTGGCCCTCCGCCCCGGCCTCCACGACGTTCCGCACCTTCCGGCTGGTCCGGCTGCTGATCACCCGCGCGATCCCGGTCTCCGGGTCGAAGGTCACCCCGACCGGCACCACGTGCGGCGAGCCGTCCGGGCGCAGGGTGGTCAGGGTGGCGATGTGCCGCTCCCGCCAGAAGGCGAGGAAGGCGTCGTCGAGCGCGCGGGGATCATGGGCCATGCCCGCGATGGTACGTCGCCGGGCCCGGCGGACGGCCGCCGGGCCCGGGTGCGCACGTCCCCGGACCCGTCTCCGCCGGGCCCCGGACGCGCGTGCGTGTCAGTGCCCGCGGGCGATCCACTCCGGCAGGGCCGGACCCTCGGCGCCGATGGTGGTCGGGTCGCCGTGGCCGGTGTGGACCACCGTCTCCGGCGGCAGCGTCAGCAGACGCTCCCGGATCGAGTCGATGATGGTCGGGAAGTGCGAGAACGACCGGCCGGTGGCTCCGGGGCCGCCGTGGAAGAGGGTGTCACCGGTGAACACGGTGCCCAGCTCCGGGGCGTACAGGCAGACCGCGCCCGGCGCGTGGCCCGGGGTGTGCAGGACGGTCAGCGCCGTACCGGCGACCTCGATCCGCTGCCCGTCGGCGAGTTCGCCGTCCGGCAGCCGGTCGGGGTGGGTGAGCTTCCACAGCGGCAGGTCGTCCGGGTGCAGCAGGATCGGCGCGCCGGTGCGCTCGGCGAGCGCGGGGGCGGCGTCGATGTGGTCGTTGTGGGCGTGGGTGGAGACGACCGCGAGCAGCCGGCGCCCGCCGAGCGCCGCCTCGATCGCCGCGGCGTCGTGGGCCGCGTCGATCACCACGGCCTCGGCGTCGTCGCCGACGATCCAGACGTTGTTCTCCACCTCCCAGCTGCCGCCGTCGAGTTCGAAGGTGCCGGCGGTGACGAGCCGGTCGATCCGGAGGCTGCCGGTGCTCACAGGACCACCACCGAACGGAGCACGTCGCCGTGGTGCATGCGCTCGAACGCCTGCTCCACCGCGTCGAGTTCGATGGTCTCGCTGACGAACGCGCCGAGGTCCAGGCGGCCCTGGAGGTAGAGGTCGATCAGCATCGGGAAGTCCCGCGAGGGCAGGCAGTCGCCGTACCAGGAGGACTTCAGCGCACCCCCGCGCCCGAACACGTCGAGCAGCGGGAGCTCCAGCTGCATCTCCGGCGTCGGGACGCCGACCAGGACGACGGTGCCGGCCAGGTCGCGGGCGTAGAAGGCCTGCTTGTAGGTCTCCGGGCGGCCGACCGCCTCGACCACGACGTCCGCGCCGTTCCCGCCGGTCAGCTCGCGGATCGCCTCGACCGCGTCGGTGCTGGTCGAGTTGACGGTGTGGGTGGCACCGAGCTTCCGGGCGGTGGCGAGCTTGCGGTCGTCGATGTCCACCGCGATGATCTTCGCCGCGCCGGCCAGCCGGGAGCCGAGCACGGCCGCCCCGCCGACCCCGCCGCAGCCGATCACGGCGACCGAGTCGCCCCGGCCGACGTTGCCGGTGTTGATCGCGGCGCCGATGCCCGCCATCACGCCGCAGCCGAGCAGCCCGGCGACGGCCGGGTCGGCGGCCGGGTCCACCTTGGTGCACTGGCCGGCGGCGACCAGGGTCTTCTCGGCGAACGCGCCGATGCCCAGGGCCGGGGACAGCTCCGTGCCGTCCAGCAGCGTCATCTTCTGCTTGGCGTTGTGGGTGTTGAAGCAGTACTGCGGGCGTCCGCGCTGACAGGAGCGGCACTGGCCGCAGACGGCGCGCCAGTTGAGGACCACGAAGTCGCCGGGCGCGACCTCGGTGACGCCCTCGCCGACCGTCTCCACGATGCCCGCGGCCTCGTGGCCCAGCAGGAAGGGGAACTCGTCGTTGATCCCGCCCTCGCGGTAGTGCAGATCGGTGTGGCACACGCCGCAGGCCTGGATCCGCACCACCGCCTCGCCCGGCCCGGGGTCGGGCACGACGATCGTCGTCACCTCCACGGGCGCGCCCTTGGCGCGCGCGACGACTGCCTTGACCTGCTGGGCCATCCGGTTCTCCTCCGTCGGCCGGTGCCCCTGCGCACCGGCGTGACCTGCGTCGACGCGAGTCGGACGACCCGCCCACGCAGCCTAGCGCCCGCTGCGGCGGGCGGCCGGGGAACGCCCCTGGTGATCCGTCTCACCGGTCGGCCCGGCCCGCCGACTGCCGCTCCGGTGCGCACGGCCGCACCCCTCCGGCGGCCCTCCCCGACCCCTTCGGCGCCCCCTCCGGCGCTCCCTCCCGCGACCACGCCGGGGCGCGAGGCGGGGCGCGCGGCCACCACTGAGCGCCCGTCAGTACCGCCGCGCCCTCACCGCCCCTTTCCCACCCCGGCGTTGGCTGGAATCGTCGCTGACTGTGGCCCGTCGCCCACGTACGGTCGTAGCGAACCCGGCCCACTCGGCACGCCGTCGACCACGCCGCCCTTCCCCGCGCACCGCCCGGATCCACCCCCCGTCGGCCGCCCTCAGGGCGGCCACCGCCCTGGAGTCTGGAGTACGGATGTCCGCCGAGAACAGTGCCACCGGAGCCCGTACCGGCACCGCCACCGACCCCGGTACCGCCACCGGTACCGCCACCGTCGCCCAGGCCGTCCTGCCGCCGCTGCACTGCCTGCGGCTGCTCGAACCCGGCCCGCCCCGGCTGGCCACCCTGCCCACCGGCACCCCCGTCTGGCTGGTCAGCCGGCACGCCGACGTCCGGCAGGTGCTGACCGACCCGCGCCTGGGACGCGCGCCGCTCCACGCCCCCGGCGCCCCGCCCGTCTCGCTCACCCCGAACCTGCTCGACGACCCGGCCTCGATGCTCAACATCGACGGCGTCGAGCACCAGCGGCTGCGCCGCACCGTGCAACGCGCCTTCACCCCGCGCGCGATCGCCCGCTGGCGCCCCTGGGTCGCCTCGGTCGTCGAGGGCCTGATCGACGAGCTGATCGACCGGGGCTCGCCCACCGACATCGTCGCCGGCTACACCCGCCAGCTGCCGATCGCCGTGATCAGCCGGCTGATGGGCCTGGACGGCCTCGACAGCAAGCGCCTCGAACACTGGAGCGACCACGCCCTGTCCGCCACCGCGTACTCGGCGGAGGCCATCCGCACCGCGATGACCGAGTTCGCCGGCTTCGGCGCCGAGGTGATCGCCGAACGCCGTGCCGCGCCCGGCGACGACCTCGTCAGCAGCCTGCTCGCGGCCGCCGCCGACACCCCGGGGATCACCGAGGAGCAGATCGTCACGCTCGTCATCGGCCTGGTGGTGGCCGGGCACGAGACCACCATGACCTCGCTCGGCAACGCCCTGGTCTACCTGCTCAGCGACGGACACGACGCCTGGCAGCAGCTCGCCTCGGACGAGCAGAGTGCCGCGGCCGCCACCGAACAGCTGCTGCGCGCCGTCCCGCTGGGGGACTCCGACGTCCTGCCCGGACTGCTGCGGCGGGCCGTCGAAGACCTCGACATCGGCGGGGTGCGGATCCCGGCCGGGAGCGTGGTCGCCGCCGACACCGATGCCGCCAACGCCGACCCCGAGGTGTTCACCGGCGACCTGCTGACCGAACTGTTCTCCCCGCTCGCCGCACCGATGTACACCTTCGGCGCCGGGCCGCACCACTGCCTGGGGGCCTGGCTGGCCCGGATGGAACTGGAGCTCGCCCTGCACCGGCTGGCCCGCCGGCTGCCCTCGCTGCGGCTCACCGGCACGGTGGAGGCCATCGACTGGCGGCGCGGCCTGCTCACCCGCAGCCCGCAGCACCTGCAGGTCGCCTGGTGACGGGCCGGGAGGAGACCGGGGCGGCGCCGGCGGTCATCGTCCAGGTGGACCGGGACCGCTGCATCGGCTCGGGCATGTGCGCGGCCACCGCGCCCGGTTCGCTGGCGCTCGGCGCCGACGGACTCGCCCGGCCGCTGCGGGAACAGCCGACCGGCGCCGCCGGCGAACCGCTGACCCCGGAACTGGCCGACGCGGTCGACTACTGCCCGGTCGAGGCGCTCTCCCTGTACGGGGCCCGGGACGGGCGGCGGATCGACCCGACGGGCTGACCCGCCGTCGGCGCCGCGCCGCGCCACGTCCGGCGCGGCGCCGACCGCGGGCCGGACGCCCGCGCGGGTCAGCCCGCCGCCGCCAGCGCGCTCCGGACCTCGTCCGCCGGATCGCCCTCGTGGTACGGCCGCTCGCTGTCCTCGATGTGGTCCAGGAACTCCTGGTACCGCAGCGCGTACCCGAAGTGCACCAGCGGCCCGGCCAGTTCCAGCGCCCGTTCCGGCGCGCACCCCGGCACCCGCTCGCGCCAGGCCCGCGCCCACTCCTCGGCCACCTGCGCCCAGCGCTCCCCGTCCAGGAAGCCGCGCGGCCGCAGCCCGTCCGCCACCGGGTGGCCGAAACAGGTGTCGGCGAAGTCGATGACCACCAGCGCGGAGCCGTCGGAGCGCCAGTTGCCGGGGTGGAAGTCGCCGTGCACCACGGTCTCCGGCAGCCCGCAGGCGGCGAGTTCCCCGACCAGCTCCGGCAGTCGCGCGGCCAGCGCCCGGGCGGCGGCCAGCTCCTCGCCCGTCAGCTCGGCCGTCGCGGCCAGCCGGTCCAGCAGACCCGGGACGGCGGCGGCCACCGCGCCCGGGGTCCGGTCGGGCAGTCCGGCCGAGGCGGCCCGCCCGTCGGCGGCCAGTGCCGCCTGGGCGGCGACCAGCCCCGGTACGGCCAGCGCCACCTCCTCGGCCGAGGGGCCCCAGCAGTCCTCCCCCGGCACGTCGTCGAGCAGCACCCGCCCGTGCGCCGGATCGGCGGCGAGCACCGTCGGCACCAGCTCCGGGGCGGCGGCGCCGAACAGCGCGATCGCCTCCGCCTCCGCGGTGTTGAAGGCCGGGTTGATCACCTTCAGCCAGGCTGTTCCGGCGGCCGTGGGCAGCCGGAACACCCCGGACAGGTTCCACGTCCGCACCTGCTCGGCCCGCCCGGTGACCGGCCGTCCGGCGGCAGCCGACGCCCGCTCCGCCCAGTCGAGGGCGGCCCGCAGCCCGGCGGGCGTGGCCCACCCGGCCCGCCGCTCGGCCGCGCCCAGCAGCGCGGCCACCTCCGGCCCCATGGGGCTCGGCGCCCGGTCCACCGGCCGCTCCAGCGCCTCGGCGTGGTACACCGTGTGCCCGCCCCGGCCGCCCTCACCGCCGGTCACCCCGGCCAGCCGGACCACCGCCACCGGCACCCCGGCCTCCGCCGAGGCACGCGCGGTCAGCTCCCCGACCGACGACCACCACGGGTCCGCCAGTTCGAACGGGCCGAGCTGCCCGAGGTGGTCGCCGTCGTGGGTGAGGTGGACGACAGCCGTCCGACCGGTTCCTTGATCCATCCGCGCAGGTTCTCGCACCCCGCCGATCGGCGCCACCCGTTTTCCCCACGGCCGTCGGGGGCCATCGGGGCGGTTCGGCACCCGGCCGCGCTCCTGACGCGCGCCTTCCGGTCCACGGTCCCGGTGGCCGACCGAGGTCCGGCGGGTGGCCGGACGGCCACGGGTGGTCACGATTCGGTCGCAGTGGTCGACCGGAGGGCGGACCCGGGCAGCTCCTGCTGCCACGCTTGAGTGTCAATGACTTTGCCGGGGGGGCGCTTTGAGCGAGTCTGATCTTGCCTCGACTGTTGTCGGGCTCATGACCGACGTGGCATCGGGGATCGTGGGAACCACCGGCCGGGCCGTGGCGGAGGCCGCGGGGGAGGCCGTCCGGCGGCGGCTCTCGTCGGAGCCGGACGGCCGGGCCGCAGTGGCGGCCTTCGACTCCGGTCCGCAGGAACCGGCCGCACAGGCGGAACTCTGCCGGGTCCTGGTACAGGTGATGTCCACCGAACCGCAGTTCGCCGTCCAGCTGACGGCGCTTGTGCCGGTCCCGGCTCCGGCGGCACCGGTCCCGCCGCTGCCGCCCGCCCCGCCGCCACCTGCGGAGCCGCCGCGGATAGGCCGGGACGGCATCATCATCGACGGCAGGTCCCGCAACACGGGGAACCTGGCGCTGGGTGACCAGCTGATCCAGAACATCCGCCGCGGTGACCCCCGCACCGTCCTGCTCCTGATCCTCGCCCTGGTCCTCGTGGTGGCGGCGGGCTACGGAGGCACCAGGCTCCTCACCGACGACTCGCCGGACCCGAAGGCCGCCGCGACGAGCGCGGCCGCCGGCGCGACCGACCGGGCCTCCGATGCCGCCGCGGCGACCGGTGGCGGCTCGAGCGGCAACCCGTCGGCCACCACCGGTCCGTCGGCCTCGCGGCCGTCCGGCCCGCCGAGGCCCGAACCGGTGCGGGCCGACCCGCCGGTGAAGTTCACCCGGGTCGTCACCGGCAGCGCAGACCCCGATCTCCGGCCCCTCGTGCTGGACGGCCTCGACGTGGTCTCTGTCGAGGGTGTGGGAAGCCTGATCTCGCGTGACGTCCGTGACGGCGAGCAGACGGCCGAGATGACCTCCGGCGGGAAACTGCCCACGGGGTCGTTGAAGGGGTTGTCGAACTGGCTGTCCGGGAACCTCGAGCTCGCACGCCCGGCAGTGGGGACCTCGGGCGGGAAGCGATACGCGGTCGCCGCCTTCCCCCGGACCATCACCGGTCAGGGCACCGTCTCCGACCACTATGGTTTCGAGGTCGACATCCTCGACCTCGACACCCACAAGGAAGCGGGCCGGGTCACCGTCGACGAGGGCACGATCGGCAACCAGATACCCGTCGTCGCGGGCATAGCCGCAGGCCGGGCCCTCGTGGTCGCCGCCGGCCTGACCGGCCCCCCCACCAGCTACGCGATCGACCTGGCCACCCGCACGGTCGCCTGGAAGGCGTCGAACTACGAGGCCCGACTGCTCCAGGGCGACACCGTGGTCGGGGTCTCCTCCACGACCGGGGAGTGGGACACCTACTTCCACGAGATGCCCCTGGAGGTCAGGGCGCTCGCGGCGGCCGACGGCGCGGTCCGCTGGAAGGCTCTGAGCGGCGAGGTCAAGACGAGCCTGTCCGTGTTCGCCACCGACAAGATCCTCGCCCACGGGGAGCGGGAGCCCACCCTGCTGTCCACCGGGACCGGGGAGAGCCTGCCCGTGCCGGCGCTGACCGAGAAGTACACGTTGGACACCAGCAGCTGCCGGTTCGACGGCCGTGCCACGACCGTGTGCTGGGCCAGTGGTACGGACGGTGGACAGTTGCTCGGCATCGACGCGGCCGGGGTCACCGTCCTGTGGCAGATCGTGTCCTCGGCCGGCCCTGGGGCACGGGTGGCGCCCTCGGTCACGGCCGTCTGGCACGGAGCGGTCTACGGCCAAGCCCAGAACGGCAGGAACGTGGTGCTGGACGCCCGGACGGGACAGGACCGCGAGTACGAGCCGGGCACGGCCCCCGACCACGTCAACGAGTACGCCGCCCTGTCGGGGGACACCTTCTACCTCTCGGCGGGCTGAACCGGCCCCACCGGGCGACCGTCCGCCTGGCCCCCGGCCGCCGCGCAGGCGGCCGGGGGCCAGGAGCCGGACGACTGCCCGGGACGGGTCAGCTCTCCTCTGCGCGACGGCGGCGGGACACCACGACCAGCGCCGCACCGGCGGCGAGCGCCGCGGCGGCGCCGCCGGCCTCCAGGCCGAGGCCCTCGGCGCCGGTGGCCGCGAGCTGGCCGGGGCGGGCGGTCGCGGTGGTGGTGCTGCCGGTGGTGCCGGTGGTGCTGCCGGTCGTCCCGGTGACCGCGGTGGTGCGGGCGGCGGCCTGGACGACCTGGCCGCCGGTGACGGCGCTCTGGCCGGTCTGGCCGGTCTGCGCGGCCGGGGCGGTGGTCGGCTGCTCGGTCGGCCGGGCCGTGGGCTCGGTGCCCGGCTTGGCCGCGGCCTCGTCCTCGGCCCGCGCCTTGGCCCAGCCCTCGACGAGGAAGGTCGCCACCACCTGCTCGTTGCCGTCCAGCGCGGCGAGCGCGGCCTTCTTGACGGCGGGTCCACCGGTCTCGGCGATCTGTGCGACCTGCGCCCGGTTGTCCTTCGCGCGGGCCGTGTACTGGCCCTCCTGGAGGAACTTCACGACGTCCGCGTACGAGCCGTCCATCGCGGCGTTCGCGGCAGCCCGCACCTCAGGACCGCCCTTGGCCATGATCTGGCTGAGCGCCACCCGGGCGTCGTGCTCACGCTGGACGGGGAGCTCGGTCTCCACGAAGTGCCGCAGCGCGGCCGGCGTCCCGGTGTCCAGCGCCTTCTGGCCCGCCTCCCGCACGCCCGGGCCGGTGGCCGGGTCGGCGAGCAGCCGCTCGATCTCCGCCCGGTCGTCCTGGGCCCGGGCCGTGTACTGGCCCTTCTCGACGAACGCGACGATCTCCTCGTAGGAACCGTCCAGCGCCTGAAGGGCGGCCTCCTTCACGGCCGGGCCGCCGGCGCCGAAGATCTGAGCGGTTCTGACCCGGTAGTCGGAGTGGCGGAAGCCCTTGAGGTCCACCTCCAGGAAGTGCCGGAGCGCGGTGGGCGTACCGGCGTCCAGTGCCTTCTGCGCCCCCTCCCGCACACTGCGTCCGGTGGCCGGGTCGGCAAGGATCCGCTCGACCTCCGCCCGGTCGTCCTGGGCCCGGGCGGTGTACTGGCCCTCCTCCAGGAACTTGACGAGGTCCTCGTACGAGCCCCGCAGCGCGGTCTCGGCGGCCTTCTTGACCGCCGGGCCGCCGACACCGAGGATCCGGAGGGTGTCCACCCGGTAGTCGATGTAGCGGGCGTTCTGGAGGCCGGTGGTCAGGAACTCCCGCAGCGCGGCGGCGGTCCCGGCGGCCAGCGCCTTCTCCGCGGCCTCGCGCACGGACACGCCGCTGGCCTTGTCGGCGAGGATCCGCCGGACCTCGGCCCGGTCCAGGTCCTCCTGGCCCGCGTCGGTCGGCGCGGCGTCGGGAGTGCCGGCGGAACCGGTGTCAGGCCCGGAGGCCCCGGTCGGCCGGGGCGCGTCGGCCGCCGAGGCCGAGGAGGGGAAGAGGACGGCGGGGGCCAGGACGGCGGCCGCGACCACGGCGGACACCTTGGGAAGCTTCATCCGGCAGACCTTGCTTCGTGCGAAGACATCGTGAACGCACGAAGCATAGGGCCTTCAAACGGATCTTCACACCACCATATTTCCAGCTCGCGAGACCGGGCCGCACGGCCCCGCGCCGCCGCTCGCCCACCCCCGCCTGACCGTCACTCAACCGTCAGGAGGAGGGCACCTCCTGGCCGATGGCGACCCCCGCGCCGGAGACCCGGACCTGCGGGGCCGCAGTGGCCAGGTCGACCTGGAGAATGCCCGGTCGGCCCAGGTCCTCGCCCTGGTGGAGGGTGAGCACGGCCGGAGCGGCGGCCGGGTCGAGCTCGCGGAGGTAGGCGCCGAAGGCGGCCGCCGCCGCCCCGGTGGCCGGGTCCTCGACCACGCCGCCGACCGGGAACGGGTCGCGGACGTGGAAGACGTCGGGGGCGGCCCGCCACACCAGCTGGAGGGTGACGAGGTCCCGGGCCGTCATAAAAGCCGCGAGTCCGTCGAAGTCGTAGTCGAGCCGGGCCAGCCGGTCACGCGTTCCGGCGGCGAGGACGAGGTGGCGGGCGCCCGCGTAGGCGTACCGGGGCGGCAGCGTCGGGTCGAGGTCCCCGGTGGCCCAGCCGAGCAGGGCGAGCGCCTCCTCGACGTCCGCCGCGCCGGCCTCCTCCACCCGGGGTTCGACGCTGGTGAGGGTGGCCCGCAGGGTCCCGTCCGCGTCCTTCGTCACCTCGACCGGCACCTCGCCCGCCGCGGTGCGGTAGAGGTAACGGCCGGGGCCGACCCGCTCGGCGAGGGCCACGGCGGAGGCGACGGTGGCGTGGCCACAGAACGGCACCTCGACCAGCGGGCTGAAGTAGCGGACGCCGTACTCGCCGGCACCCGGGCCGGGGACCAGGAACGCCGTCTCGGAGTAGCCGACCTCGGCCGCGATCGCCAGCATCCGGTCGGCGCTCAGGCCGGTGGCGTCCAGCACCACGCCCGCCGGGTTGCCGCCGGCGGGGTCGGTGGCGAAGGCGGCGTAGCGGAGGATCTCGGGAGCGTCGGGAGCGGCGCCAGTGGCCTCAGTGGCGTCAGTGGCAGAAGTGGCGTCAGTGGTCATGCCCGCACCAACGCGCCCGGCCCGGCCGGTGTTCCCCGTCGATGCGGCCCCGTCAATACATCCCCCGTCACCGCAGCACCGCCTCCAGCAGGTCGGTGCCCAGCCGGGCGCTGCCCGCCAGGTCCAGCTGGTACAGCATGTAGCGCCCGCGCCGATGGGTGGTCAGCAACCCGGCCCGGCGCAGCACCGCCAAGTGCCGGGACACCTCGGGCGCGCTCAGCTGCCAGGCGGCCGCCAGCTCGCCGGTGGTGTGCGGGCCCCGCGCCATGGTGCGGGCGAGCCGGAGCCGGACGGGGTGGGCGAGCGCCTCCAGCCGCTGCTGGACCACCGCGAGCGAGACCGGTTCGGGCACGCCCGGCGCGGCCACGGGGTACTGCACCACCGGGCGCCAGCCGGTCGCGGACACCACCAGCAGGTGCGGTCGGCCGAACGCGGTCGGGATGAGGGTGACGCCGCCCGCGCCGGTCGCGCTGGTGGTGTTGTCCTGGAGCTTGTCGACGACGATCCGGCGCCGTCCCTCGCCCGCGTCCTCCAGCACGACCGAGGAGGAGACCGCGGCCAGCGCCTCGACCGCGCCGTGCCGCACCAGCAGGTCCGTCTTGCGGCGGGCGTCGGCGGCCAGTTCGGGCAGCACCCGGCGCCAGGCGTCGGCGAAGAAGCTCTCCGCGCAGTCCTCCAGCATCCGGCGGACCAGGGCCCGGACGGCGGGCGGGTCCGTGAGCAGCCGGTCCGCGAAGTCCGCCTGCCGGGGGCCGCGGGCGAGCGCCAGGTCCCGGGCCCGTTCCTGTTCCGCCGGGTCGGTGAGCGGCGAGGCCGTCCGGTGGGTGATCCGGGAGACGCCGCAGGTCGTCACGAGCGCGGCCCGGACGTACTGCTCGTCGTCGATCCGGTCGACGGCGTCGAGCTCCTCGGCGAGGGTGGCGCCGGGGATGCCGGGGACGAGGAAGTCGGCGCGCGAGGAGCGCCAGAGGAACTCCGCCTCCGTCAGTCGCTCGGCGAGCGCGGGCGGCACGGTGGCGGTGGTGCTCGCCGCCCAGCCGTGCAGGTCGGGGTGGTGCGCCGGTTCGGCGAGCACGTGCAGCATGGCGCTGAGTTCGGCCAGCGGCGAGGGCGTGAAGAGCAGCCGCTCGTCGGGCAGGCCGGTGATGTCGATGGTCAGGCTCACGCCCTGATCCTGTCACCTGCGGCGACCCGGTCCGGCGTCGATTGACGGGACTCGTCAATCGACGTGCGTGCGGGCCGGGTGCGGGCGGACGGTACCGGCCATGAGCCTGATCCAGAGCCCGAAACGGCGGCCCGACGCCCCTGCTCCTACTCCCTCCCCCGCTTCCCCCGCCGTCGAGCGGCCCCGGACCGGACCGGCCGCGCTGCTCGGCCTGCTGACCGCCGCCGGTGGTCCCCGCTACGCCGCCGCCCTGCTGGTGGACGCCCTCGGCACCGGGCTGCTGCGGCCGTTCCTGCTCCTGTACGGCATCGGCGTCCTCGCCCTGGACGCCGGGGCGGCGGGCCTCGCGATGTCCGCCGGCATGGTCGCGGGGCTGCTGGTGCTCCCGCTGACCGGCCGGTGGATCGACCTCGGCGCGCGCAGCCTGCCCGCCGCGGCAACGCTGCTGGTCCGGGCGGCCGGGTCGGTGACGCTGCTGCTGGCGGACGGGGTGGCCGGGTTCACCGCGGCGGCGGTGCTGCTCGGTGTGGGCAGCCAGTCCTGGCCCGCCACCCATGCGGCCGTGGTGTCGACGCTCACCGAGGGCCGAACCAGGGACGCCGCCCTGGCGGCCGGCCGGACGCTGCGCAACGCCGGGCTGGGCGCGGGCGCGCTGCTGGCGACGCTCGCGGTGGCCGGCGGCACGGGGACGCTCCAACTGCTCGCCGGGGTCACCGCGGCGGCCTGCCTGCTGGCGGCGGGGCTGGTGCACTCGCTCCGGGTGTCCGCACCACCGGCGGAGGCACCCCAGCCGTCCGCCGCGACCACCGCCCCCGCCCCCGGTCCCGTCCCCGCCTCCGTCCCCACCACCGCCCCCGATCCCGCGCTGCGCCGGATCACCCTGCTCAGCGTCGCCAACCTCCCCTTCGCCTTCACCTTCGACGTCCTGGAGGTGGCCCTGCCGGCCCTGCTGGTGCTGCACCTGCACGCCTCCGCCGCCTGGTCCTCCGGCATCTTCGTCGGCAACACCGTGCTGGTGATCGCCCTCCAACTGGCCGTGGTGCTCCGGCTCGGCGAACGGTCGCGGCACACCGTGCTGGCCGCCGGCGGGCTCGCGCTCACCCTCTCCTACCTGGGCTTCTGGGCGGCCGGCGGGCTTGGCGGGACGGCCGCGGCCGGCGCGGTGGCGGTGGTGTCGGTGCTGTACACGTTCGGCGAGATCCTCTACTCCGGCTCGGGGACGGCGCTGGTGGCCGCGACCGCCCCGCCGCACCTGCTGGGCCGGGCACTGGCGCGCTGGGAGCTGTCGATGGGCGTCGGCCGCGCCCTGGCCCCGGCGGCGCTGACCGCGCTGCTGGCCGCCGGTCCCGGCGTGCTCTGGCCCGCGCTGGCCGGCACCACCCTGCTCGCCTCGGTCGCCGTGGCCCGGCTGCGCCCGCGCGGGTGAACCGCAGGCCACCGTCCCGGGGTGCGGGCGGGCGTCGTCCCGGGGCGCGGGCGGCCACCGTCCCGGGGTGCGGGCATGCGCCGGGTCGCCGATGCTGGGCGGCGAGGCGTGCGCACCCCGGCACGCGAGGCGTGCACACCCGGCACGCGGGACGACGCGCCCGGCCGCGAGGAAGGACACCGTTCATGAGCGCCCTCGACTTCGAGGTCATCGACAGCCCGGACAGCTCGCTCAACAAGACCTCCGTGCTGGTCACCGGCCCCCAGGACGCGCTGCTGGTGGATGCCGGGTTCACCCGGTCCGACGGCCGGCGGCTGGTGGAGCGGGTCCGGGCCACCGGCAAGCGGCTGAGCACGGTCTTCGTCAGCCACGGCGACCCGGACTTCTACTTCGGCGCCCAGGAGGTGCGGGACGCCTTCCCGGAGGCCCGGTTCCTGGCCACCGCGTCGACCGTCGAGCACATCCAGGAGACCTTCGAGGCCAAGCTCCGCGCCTGGGCGCACCTCGGCCCCGAGCTGCCGACCCGGCTGGTCCTCCCGGAGGTGCTGCCCGGTGACGAGCTGGTCTTCGAGGGCCACCGCTTCGAGCTGCGCGGCGCCGACTTCCACCTGCCGGACCGGCACTACCTCTGGCAGCACCACCACCGCGCGCTCCTCGGCGGGGTGCTGCTGTTCCAGGGCCTGCACGTGTGGACGGCCGACACCCCGACGCCGGAGCAGCGCTCGGCCTGGATCGACCTGCTGGACGGCATGGCGGCGCTGGACCCGGACTTCGTGGTGGCCGGGCACCGGACGGCCGACGCGCCCACCGACCCCTCCTCGATCGACCACACCCGCGACTACCTGCGGGCCTTCGAGACCGAGGTCGGCCGGGCGCCGGACGCGGCCTCGGCGCGGGAGGCGCTGGACCGGCGGTTCCCCGGGCTGGGCATGCCGCTGGCGGTCGACCTCGGGACGAAGGTCGCCAAGGGCGAGCTGGTCTGGGGCTGAGCGCGATGATCGAGATTCCGAGGGCCGCGGCCGCGTTCGCCGAGTCGGACGCCCCGGCCGACGTGGTCCGCCGCCAGTACCTGGCCTCGGCGCGGGGCGACCTGGCCGCGCTGCGGGCGACGCTCGCCGAGGACGTGGAGTGGACGGAGATGGCGGGCTTCCCGCTGGCCGGCACCTACCGGACGCCGAAGGGCGTCACGGGCGGGGTGATGGACCGGCTGGCCGCCGACTGGGAGGACTGGACGGCGCACGACGACCGGTACGTGGTGGACGGCGAGGACGTGGTGGTGCTGGCCCGCTACACGGCGGTGCACCGGACCACCCGGCGGCCGCTGAACGTGCGGGTGGCGCACCACTTCACGGTGCGCGGCGGGCGGATCGTGCGCTTCGAGCAGTTCACGGACACCGCCCTGGTGCGGGACGCGATGGCGCCCTGACCCCTCCCCCGCGCCCGGGCCGCATCACCCGTTCGGGGGAGCCGGGGCGGCGCGCCGGACGCCGTCTCGACAGGCCCGCCGGCCGGCGGCAGGCTGTCCGTGGTTTCCGCCGCAGAGCGAGGAGTTCAGCATGGCCACGGACAGTACGGGTACCGACGGCGCCGGGCGGCAGCGTCCCATCGTGATCGTCGGCGCCTCCCTCGGCGGCGCGAAGGCGGCGCAGGCGCTGCGCGAGGCCGGGTACACCGGCGGCATCGTGCTGATCGGCGAGGAGCACGAGCGCCCGTACGAGCGGCCACCGCTCTCCAAGGGCTATCTGCTGGGCAAGAGCTCCCGGGAGAAGATCTACGTCCACCCGCCGCAGTGGTACGCGGAGCACGAGGTGACGCTGCGGCTCGGCACCCGGGTGGTGTCGATCGACCCCGCCGCGCACACGGTGACGCTGGCCGACAACGGGCAGGTGGAGTACGCCAAGCTGCTGCTGACCACCGGTTCGGTGCCGCGCCGGCTGCAGCTGCCCGACCCGGAGGGCGGGGACTTCGGCGGCGTGCACTACCTGCGCCGGGTGGAGGACAGCGAGCGGATCCGCAAGGAGTTCCGCACGGGCGCCCGGATCGTGGTGATCGGCGCGGGCTGGATCGGCCTGGAGACGGCGGCCGCGGCCCGGACGGCGGGCGCGGAGGTGACGGTGCTGGAGGCGGCCGAACTGCCGCTGCTGCGAGTGCTGGGCCGCGAGGTGGCGCAGGTCTTCGCCGATCTGCACCGCGACCACGGCGTGGACCTGCGGTTCGAGGTGAAGGTCGCCGAACTGACCGGCGCGGACGGCCGGGTGACCGGCGTCCGGCTCGCGGACGGCACGACGGTGCCCGCGGACGCGGTGGTGGTCGGCGTCGGCATCTCCCCCGACACCGCCCTCGCCGAGGCGGCCGGGCTGGTCGTCGACAACGGGATCAAGACCGACGAACACCTGCGCACCTCCGACCCGGACATCCACGCGGCCGGTGACGTCGCCAACGCCTTCCACCCCCTGCTGGGGCGCCACATCCGGGTCGAGCACTGGGCCAACGCCGTCAACCAGCCCCAGACGGCGGCCCGCGCGATGCTCGGCGAGGACGCGGTGTACGACCGTGTCCCCTATTTCTTCTCCGACCAGTACGACCTCGGCCTGGAGTACGTCGGCTGGGTCGAGCCCGGCGGCTACGACCGGGTGGTGTTCCGCGGCGACCCGGCCACCCGGGAGTTCATCGCCTTCTGGCTGGCCGACGGCAAGGTCCTGGCGGGCATGAACGTGAACGTCTGGGACGTCACCGACCCGATCCGCGCCCTGATCCGCTCGGGCCGAGTGGTCGACCCGGCCCGCCTGGCGGACCCTGAGGTGCCGCTCGGCGACGTCTGATCCGTCGCGCCCGCTCCCGCACGGCCGAACGGCCCGCTCCCGGAAGGCTGTTTCCGGGGGCGGGCCGTTCGGTGTTTCTCAGGGGTGGATCAGGCGACGGGCGGGAACGCCTCGGCGTCCGGCTTCAGGAGCTGGCCGGGGGCCGGGGCCTTCTGGTTCACCAGGTAGTCGGTGACCAGCTTGTTCAGTTCCTTGCTGCGGCCGACGGCGCAGTGCTCGACCACGTCGACCGAGACCAGCACCGCGTTGCCCAGCTGGCGCTGCATACGCTGCGCGAAGCCGTAGTTGGTCGCCGGGTCGTAGAGGTTGCCGATGACCATCACCGGGGCGGCGGTCTTCCGGTTCCACGGGCCGGTGAAGGTCTCGGCGTCGCGGGCCGGGGCCGGCCAGGAGGCGCAGGTCGGGCCGTCGAAGGCCTGGTAGCGGCCGAAGGTCGGCGACTCCTTCTCCCACGGCTTGGCCAGGTTGGCCAGGGTCCACGGGTTCGACGGGTACGGCTTGTCCTGGCAGTTGACGCCGTAGTAGGAGTCGTCGGCGGAGTACGGGGTCTCCGGCAGCGCCTCGCGCAGGGCGTTCGGCACGGTCTTGGCGAGCACCTTGGCGTTCTCGACGACGGCCGGGTCGACGGCCGGGTCGACGGCCGGCGCGGCGGCCGGCGCGGCGGCGGCGAGGCTCTGCGCGGCGGCGGCCGGCGCGTTGAGCACCTGGTAGGCGGCCTGCAGCGACACCGCGAGCGGCGCCTGGAGGCGCTGCGCGTAGAGGGAGCTGGCGACCTGGCTGGTGAAGCTGGACAGGGTGACCTGGGTGCCGTCCGGCAGGGTGATCGGGTTGGTGCGCAGGTGGTCGCGGAGGGTGTCGAACTTGGCCCGGGTGTCGCCCTCGCCGAAGGCGCAGCGCGGGGCGCCCGCGGTCTGGCAGCGCTTCAGGAACTCGGTCAGGGCGACCTCGAAGCCGGTGGCGCGCTGGCGGTCGTACTCGACGCCGTTGTGCATCCGCAGGTTGGGGTCGACGTTGCCGTCGACGATCAGGGCGCGCACCTTGTCCGGGTACATACCCGCGTAGGTGGCGCCGATCAGGGTGCCGTAGGAGAAGCCGGCGAAGTTCAGCTTGCTGTCGCCGACGGCGCGCCGCATCCGGTCGAGGTCACGGACCACGTTGATGGTCGACATGTGCTCGATGAGCGGGCCGGCGTTGCGCGAGCAGGCGTCGCTGTAGTCCTCGGTGGCGTCGATGGTCTGCGCTATCTCGGCCCTGGTCACCGGGACGCCGATCATGCGGTCGTTGACGGCCGCGGCCTCTTCGTCGGTGGTGAAGCACTTCAGCGGGTTGCTGCGGGCCACGCCTCGCGGGTCGAAGCCGACCAGGTCGAAGCGGTCCTGGACGTCCTTGCCGAAGCGGGTGGTGGTCGCCCACAGGTAACCGCTGCCGCCCGGGCCGCCGGGGTTGAGGAACAGTGAGCCGATCCGCTTGGCCGGGTCGGCCGCGCGACGGCGCATCATCGCGATGCCGGTGGTCTCACCCTTGGGGTGGTCGTAGTCGAGCGGCACCTGGTAGACGGCGCAGTCGTAGATCTTGGGGTCCGGCTGGCTCGGATCGGGGTTGCACGGCTTCCAGTCGACCGGTGCCACCTTGGCCTCGGCGGCTGCGCCGGGGGCCGGTGCTGCGACGGCCGCCGCGGCCGAGCCTGCGACGAGGGCGAGGGCACTGGTGACCGCCAGTACCGTGCCGGTGAATCGGGACACGAAACCTCCTCCGGTTCTGCAAACGCCGGACAGCCTGTCAGCCCTCGATCAACAGGGGAAGACGTGCGTGACCGCAGATTCTTGCGAAGAGTGTCCGATTGGCCGTCAATACCCTTTATCGGAGCCATATTGACGGGAAACAGTGCGGTCGGTGGCCGAAGATCATCATTAACCGTATGGCCTGGCGGCCCGGGGGCGCGCCGCGAGGCGGCGGACGCCGGGCCGTGCGTCCGCACTCCGTTGACCGTGTACAGCCGCGACCCGATACTCGGCGTTGCGAAACCCCGACCGAGCCGTTCCTGAGGATTCGCCGGCCACCACCGGCGGAGAGGTGGACACTCATGGGCTTCCCGACCACACACGACGACGATCCCGGACCCCGTCCCCGACCGGGCCGCCGCGCAGTACTGACCCGGGCACTGGGCCTCACCGCGGTGGCCGGCCTGGGCGCCGTGGCCTCGATCGGGGCGACGGCCGGACCGGCGGCGGCCAAGGACACCAAGGAGGCCGAGGAGGCCAGGATCCTGGCCAGCCAGGCCGACTGGCGGTTCTGCACCAAGTGCTACGGCATGTTCTTCCGCGGCTACCCCACCGACGGCGCCTGCCCGGCGGGCGGGGGCCACGACTCGGCCGGCTACAACTTCAACATCCCGCACGACATCCCCGAGACGCCGACCGCCCAGCACAACTGGCGCTTCTGCACCAAGTGCTACGGCATGTTCTTCTGGGGCTACCCCGACAACGGCCGCTGTCCCGCCGGCAACGCCCACGCGGCGGCCGGCTACGACTTCGTCCTCCCCCACGACATCCCGGAGCCCCCCGGCTCGCAGCGCAACTGGCGCTTCTGTCCCAAGTGCTACGGCCTCTACTTCTACGGCTACCCCACCAACGGCGTCTGCCCGGCCGGCAACGCCCACTCGGTGGCCGGGTACGACTTCGTCCTCCCGCACCTGTGACCCGCGCCTGACCGGGACTCTCCGCCACGCCCCCGCGTGCGGGCGCCGACGCCTCCGGCGCCACGCCCGCACGCGGTCCGCCACGCTACGAGGACCGGGGCCTGTACAGCTCCCACTCGTCGCGAACCCCCTGCACCCCACAGAGGTGCTTCCGGGCGGCGGCAAGGACCGACGCCCCTCGCTCGGTGCCGAAGGCCCGGTTCGCCGAAGCGACCAACTCTTCCTGCGACTGCCCGGCGAAGGAGTAGTAGCAGAGGTGGACCCCCTCGGTCCACGCGTCGACGTCATTGGCCGCCAGGGCCGGGTCGGCCGCCCGCAGATCCGCGAGGTAGGCGTCCAGGGCTGCCTGCGGCACGGGCTCGAAGCCCCGGGAAACCGACCTGTTCTCGCCGGTCGGGGTGGAACTGCTCGGGCCGCTCGGGCCGCTCGCCGCAGCGGTCGCCGACGGTGCTCCCCCGCCGCCGCACGCCGTCAGCACGGAGATCAGAGCCACGGCAACGGCCAGCAGAGCGGCTGCGCCTCGGGTGTTATTCATCGTTCCCTCGGGTGTCGGTCGGGCCGACCGGGCGTCCGCCCGGTCGGCCCGAGGTGATCGGGTAGCAGGGATCGTCAACCGGTCAGGGTGAGTTTCGCGGTCAGCGCGCCGACAGCGGCACCCTGGGGGTCGAACACCACCGTGTACGTCCCGGCCACGGGCAACGTGGTGGAGCCGAAACCGCACGAAGTGCCGCAGTACTGCGACGACAGCAGCACCGAACCGTCCGGCTTCAGCACCCACACCTTGGCGCCCAGCGAGCCTCCCCCCACTCCGGCGGAGAAGGCGAACGCCGCCTTCTGCCCGGACCCGGCGGTGAAGGTCCAACCGCCGTTCTGCCCCGGCGTCGCGGTGGTCAGCGCCACCGAGGTGCCGTCCACCGGTAGCGGGGCGGTGACGTCGGCCGGAACGGCCCAGACCTTGGCCGTGAGCGAGCCGACCGCAGCGCCCTGGGGGTCGAACACCACCGAGTAGGTGCCGTCCACCGGCAGGGCCGTGGTGTCGAAGAAGCACGCGTCACCGCAGTACTGGGCTCCGCGCCAGACCGAGCCGTCCGGCTTGAGGACGGACACCTTGGCCTTGAGCCCATCGAGCGTGCCCCCGGACAGGTCGATGAGGACGCGCCGGCCGGCCGTGCCGGTGAATGTCCACACGCCGTTCTGGCCCGGGGTGGCGACCGTCGTCCGGCTGGCCGTACCGTCCGTGGCGACCGCGGTCGCCGGTACTGCGGCCACGGTCCACGCCTTCGCGGTGAGCGAGCCGGCGACACCACCGGAGGTCCGCAGGGCAACGGTGTAGGTGCCGTCGACCGGCAACGTCGTCGTGTCGAAACCGCA
>NZ_LGDO01000508.1:0-37232 GCF_001279805.1 Streptomyces sp. XY431 | reverse complement strand
ATGCCCTGGCGCAGTGCCAGCGGCAGGCCCTGCTCGACGGCCGGCTGCGCCTGGGCGACCGGGGCCGGGGCGGGCTGCTGCGCGGCAGCCGCGGCGGCGAGCGGGTTGTGCACGGGGACGGCGATCACCTTGCCGTCGACCAGGGCGGGGACCAGGGCCGGAGTGGTGGGGGAGGGCTGGAGCGGGACGGCGACGACCAGGCCGTCCAGCGAGGCGGGCACGAAGCCCTCCTGCAACAGGTAGGCGTTGAGATCGACCGCCGTGTCCGCGCGGGGAGTGGTGACGGGGTTGGTGTAGATGCTGTCCACGGGGTGCTCCAAGGGGAGGGCGAGGGCCGGTCGGGGAAGGGCCTGGGGGGCGCCGCGGCGCCTTCTGGGGCCGCCGGACCGGCCCGGTGGCTGGGCAGGGTCCGGCGGCCCCCGGAGAGGCCGGGAGCAGTGCGGCTGCTGCTCGGCAGACGGTCGTGCCCGCCGCTCCGAGTGGGGTGGCGGGCACGGTCGGGGCCGACGGCAGTCAGCCGTTGATGCGGGTGGTGCGGCCGGCGGCGATGATCTGGCGGATGAGGCGGGCCGTCCCGGGGGACTGCTTGCCGGTGCGGGACCGGCCGATCAGGTACGCGGCCTCGTCCAGGACGACCACGTCGGCGCGGGCCGGGCCGGGCGGCAGCTCGCATCGCCGGGGCGCGGCGGGCAGCGCCCTGCGCGGGCGCAGCTCCATCAGCGCCCGGTGGGCGGCGAGCGAAGTGACGGCGTCCTCGGCGGTGCCCGTGAAGGGCTGGAACCGCATGCGCGGGTCGTGGGAGGCCTCGGCGATGAGCAGGTCGACGGTGCTGACCTGGCCGGAGATACGCAGGCGAGCGGGGCGGCTGGGGTTCACAGGGGGATGTCCTTCCCGGGAGTGTGGCGGGTCAGGAGACGGCGTTGCTGAGCGCGGTGACCAGGTTGGTGAGCAGCTGGTTGATGGCCGGGCCGGCGCCGGTGGAGGAGAGCGTGAAGCCGAACAGCACGAGGGCCAGGGCGGGCCAGAAGCCGACCGCGCGGCCCCGGTAGAGGACGACGGTGATGATGCCGAAGAGGACGGCGAGGGAGACGGTGACGGCCACGGTTGGCTCCTGGCGGGTCGTTGGCGGGTTGGGCGGACGGGCGGGCCGGGTGTGGTGTTTGCTGGTCCGGCCTGGTGGTACGTCAGGTTCGGGCTGCGCCCCGCACCACTGGGGTGCGGGGCCGGGAGAAGAGGGGGCTTGTAGTGGCGCACGTGCACTACGCCTGCTGGAACTGCGATGCGGACAACCGCGTACACGGCGAGGGCTGCGACTGCTGCGACGTCGTGGAGGTCCCCGAGTCCTGGTTCTGCTGGAACTGCGACGCGGAGAACTTCTGCGACTGACCGCTGGTCAGCCGCGCAGACCGGTGAGCGCGTTGCGGACGCCGCCGAGGCTGACCTTGCGGCCGCCGTCGGCGTTGACGGCGGCGAGGACCTCCAGGTCGTCCAGGTCCTCGCCCTCGCTGCTCTCCAGCACCGCCAGCACGCGGTCGGTGAGGTTGAGCCGGGAGGCGGCCCGCGGCTCGGGAACGGAGACGGGAATGACGGGGACCGGCGCGCTGCGCGCACCCCGACCGCCCCCGCCCCGGTTCCCGCCACCGCTGCGGCCCCGGCCGCCCGCGCCGCCGGCTTCGGGTTCCTCCTTCTCCGGGCACGCGGCCTGGTATGCCTCCATGCCGTCGAGCTTCCCGACGTAGGCCTCGCCCGCGTCCTCCCAGGACTCCTTCTCCAGCACGGCGTGCGGGCCGTCGCCGTACAGGGCGAGCATCTCGGGGTCCAGGCCCTCGGTAGGCACCGCGGAGCCGACCTTGAAGAACCGCATGCGGGCGGTGGGGTGCAGGCCGGAGAGGTGGTAGCCGCTGCCCTGGGTGCCGGGCCGGTCCTCGTCCGCCTCGGTGTCGTCGAACTGCGACACGAGCTCGACGGCGCCCGCGTACTTGGGGATCGCGGCGAGCTTCTGCCCGGCCGGGAGCAGGCCGTCGGAGACCAGCTGCCGCATCAGGTTCGAGGTCCAGCGCAGCAGGATGACCTCGCCCTCCTTGAGCATGGAGCGCAGGGTGTCGGAGCCGCCGAGCTCCTCGAGGTGGCCGGCCTGCGCGAACAGCGCGATGCCCATGCCCAGGGAGCGGCCGGTGCGGCCGATGTCCTTGATGTAGAACGTCGCCTCGTCCCGGTAGGGGGCGCCCTTCTCCAGCAGCCGGTTCGCCTCGTCCACCACCTGGTACATCAGCGGGTCCGGGCGGTTCATCAGGAACTTCGAGCGGCCCGCCGCGGCGTAGCGGATCTCGCGGGCCTTCATGACGTTCCAGTAGGTCCGCAGCTGCGCGATGGAGCCCTCTTGCGTGTAGACCGCCCAGTCGCAGTTGCCGCGCGCCTCGGGGGCGGACTGGCCGCCCTTGAGGTCGGCGTAGAACACGCCGACCCCGGAGCGCTTCATCGCGGCGAGGATGATCTGCCCGCCGGTGGACTTCCCGGCGCCGGTGGTCCCGAACAGCAGCATGCGCTGCGCCGAGCCGGCCTTGGGGTCGTACAGGCGCAGCCGGGTGCGGCGCCCGTTGTGGTGCAGGCCGACCCAGATGCGGCCGGTGGAGTCCATGACCAGGTACTCGGGGTCGGGCAGGACCACGTCGGCGAGCGGGTCCTCGGGGTAGATGGTGACCAGGCCCCGGCTGCCGTGGGTCTCGACGGCGAGGCGGGCGGGGTCCTTGATGTCCATCGCGTCGGCGAGGCGGGCCATGTCGTAGCCGATGACGTCGCCGGGCGGGGCCTGGACAGTCAGCTCGTAGATGAGCCCCATGTCAGTGCAGTTCTTTCGTGTCGGTGTCGATGATGCGCACGCCGGTGATGACCGTGCCGGGCATGCCCTTGGGGGCGATGTTCTTCACCCAGTGCGCGTAGGGGTCGAGGGCGACCTGGTCGGCGGTGCCGATGTGCAGGCGCCGCACCCCGGCGCCGCGGCCGGCCACCTTCTCGACGCTGATCTCCTCCTCGTCCCAGTCCAGGAGCGCGGACAGCGCGGTGATGGAGATCGTGGGGACCGGCGTGCCGGGCACCGCGGCGCGGATCAGGGCGGTCAGCGCCTTCTCGCCGGCGCGCTCGACGTCGGTCAGCACGGTGGAGGGGGCGACGCCGCCCTCGACGGCGACCCGCTGCGCCCACCAGATCGACATCGGGTGGGTGGAGCCGGCCGGGACGAGGGCTGCGGCCTGCTGTTCCTGGACCTGCTGGACGGCTTCGGGGGTGAGGGAGCGCTCGCGGCCGGCCAGGACGCGGGCCATGCGGGCCGGGCGGACCTTCCAGGTGGCCACCGCCCATGCGGCGTCCAGCGCGAGCTCCCACCAGTGCAGGCCGTGGACCAGGCGCTCGGTGACGAGCAGTCCGGCCGCGCTGACGGGGGAGACGAGGTAGAGGGCGGTGGCGGCGTCGCGGATGCGGCCGCTCGGAAGGGTCGCCGACCAGATCAGCCCCCAGGCGGTGGCGACCCCGGCGCCGCTGAGCGTGACGACGAAGGGCAGGGGGTCGGTGGTGAGCGCGCCGGCCGCGAGTCCCGCCGTGGTGGCGAGGGTGGCAGTGCGGCCGACGTAGCCGCGGGCGACGGCGATGCGCCCGCGCAGCGGGCCGAGGGACATCATCGGAAGGCTCTCCTTCGCGGGTGCCGCCGGGAAAGCGGCGGGGCGGGGGTGCGAAGGGGCGGCCGGCACCGGCCCGTCGGGGGCGGCACCGGCCGCCCCCGGGGTGGGTCAGCGGTTGGCGTAGAACTCGCGGTCGGCCAGCTCGCCCTCCTTGGCGGCGATCACGTCGTCGACCGGCCCGTAGTCGGCCTCGTGCGCGTCGGCGGTCTGCTGGAAGAGGGTGGAGAGCTCGGCGGTGGCGGCGGCCATGGCCTCGGCCTCCTCCAGGACGGAGAGCATCACCGCGGCGGCGTCGCGGTGCTCGGCGACGGTGTCCCGGTCGACGTTCATCCCGGCGGCCTGGTCCGCGAGGCGCTGCACCGACTTGGCGCAGCCCTCGACGTACTCGTAGGTGCCGGTGACCTGCTCGGACAGGTAGGCCAGGCGCACCGCGGCGATGGCGAGCTGGCCGACGACGACGCCGTAGCTGACGGCGTCGGCGATCACCTCGCCGGCGGCGGCGAGGACCCCGCCGGTGGAGACCTCCAGATCGGCGCCGCCGGCGGGCCGGTCGGTGGGGGCCTGGTGGACGGCGGCCGGGGCGCTGCTGGTGATGGGCGCGAGATCGGTGTCGGACATCGGCTCTCCCCTCCTACTTCTCGTGGTAGTCGCGCTCGGCGGGCGCGGCGTGGCCCATGTCGCGCGTGATGTCGGCGACCGGCTTGTCACGGCGGGCCGCGTTCGTGCCGGCCTGGGCGATGGCCTCGGCGGCGGCCGGGATCGCCTCGGCGACCGCGTCGGCCTTCGCCTTGACCTCCTCGGTCCTCTCGATCAGGGAGGCGACCATGGACTCCAGGACGCCCGGCACCTTCAGGTCGACGACCTTGGCGTGCAGGGCCTCCAGGCGGCCGAGCAGCTTCTCGCAGCCCTCGGCGGCCAGGCGCGCGTCGTCGGCGCCCTGCAGGATCTCCTCCGCCATGTCGCTGTCCGCGTCGATGACGTCGTGGATCGTCAGGTCCGAGTCACCGGCGTACTGCGTGCCGGAGCCCGTTCTGGGCACGGGGATGGTCACGGGTCGTCCTCCAACGGGTGATGCCGGCGGCATCGGGGTCGGTCGGGTGGTTCCGGGCCGCGTGTGCGGGCCGTTGTACGGAGCGCGCGGCAGCGCGGCCCGGCCCCGGCCGATCGCGGGCGCGGCCCGGTCGGGGTCGGGCCGGTCGTAGCGGCGCACCTTGATGTCCGGGCTGTGGACCCAGCCGGGCGGCGGACCGAATCCGTCCGTACTCGCCCCGGTGGCCCGGCCCGTGGGACCGGTGCCGCGGCTGCCGGTTCGGTCGGCCCGCCGCGAGCGGCGGGCGTTCGCCCGTTCCGCACGCTCACGGGCCTTGCGCGCCTTGCGTTCCTGGCGCTTGCGGGCCTTGCGGGCCTTGCGTTCCTGCTGTTCCCGGCGCTTTCGCGCCCGGAGGTCCTGCGGGCTGCCGGGGGCGGTGGTGCCGGGCCTGCGCAGCCGCCAGGGCCGCGCCCCGCTCTCCCCGCCCGGGGTGAACGTCCGCCGGGTGCGTCGGCCGCTGCGGGCGCCGGCCGTCGATCCGGTGCCCGCCGTCCCGGTCCCGGTTCCGGTCGATCCGGGCCGCACGGCGAGCTCGGTGCTCGGCATCGTCGGCTTCGGCGTGTCCGTCGTGCCGTCCTTCGCCGTGTCCTTGGGCTTCTTGCCGTTCAGGATCCGGTCCACCGCCCGCTTGCGGACCGCGCCGCGGATGGTGGTCGGGGTGGCGCCGCCACCGGTGTGGGCACCGGTGGGCTTCCAGTTGCCGGTGGTGATCCGGTCGGCAGCGCGCCGGCGGGCGGCCCCGCGGATCGTGTCCGGCCCGGCCGGGGTCCGCTCGGGCTTGCCCGGCCGGCCGCCCGGACCCTTCGGGTCGGCGCCCGGCTGCTTGTCCTTGGAGCCGTTCACGATCCGGTCGGCGGCGCGCTGGCGGGCCGCTCCGCGGATCGTGTCCGGCCCGGCCGGGGTCCGCCCCGGGCGCTGCTGACCGCCGTTCAGAGGTCCATTCCGAGAGCCGTTTTGGGCCCCGGAATTCCCCTCCTGGCGGCCCTTGCGGCCGGAGTCCTCCAGGGCCTTCCTGCGCGACTCCTGCACCCGCCCGGGCCCGGTGCTGCCCGGCGCGCCCGAGCGGCTGTCCTGCCCGCCTCCACGGCCCGTCTCGGGCTTCTTCGGCTGCGGGCCGCCAGGCCCCGTGTGCCCGGTGGAACGGAACGTCGAGGGCACCTGGCTATTCGCCCGACCCGAATTCGGGGAGGAATTCGGGCCGGAGCCGCGGGAGGTCCGACCGAATTCCGGAGCGGACTGAACGCGGCCGCGCTGCTGCGCCGCCAGGGCGGCCGACCGGGCCTTTTCGAGTTCCGTATTTGCCTTTCCCGTGACCGCGTTCTGCTGATCCCTCACGGCCTTGAAGTGCTCCGCGCGGGCCTTCAGGTAGCCGACCGCGTGATAGGCGCCGCGCAGAGCGGCGACCGTAATCCCGGCCATCATCACGGTGGACATCGAGGCGACCCCGGCCAAGGAGCCGGACCCGGCGGCCGGGGCGGCCTCCATTCCGTGGACGGTGGTTTCCGAACTCCCGCCGAGTTCGGGCCCCTCGGGAACCGAAAGGGACGCGGGCGGGGCGAATTCGGTGGTCAGCGGCGCGAGGGTCGGCAGGCCGTCGCCGGAGCCGTCCTCGCCCACGACCCCGGGCAGGGTCAGGCCGGGGAAGCCGAGCACGGTCCCCGTGGTGTCGTCGGCCATCCGGCCGCCTCCAATCGTTCGTCACTGTGCGTCACCGATCCGGGGTCTCTCGCGTGCGCGCACTGTGCGCGCACGTGGAGACCCCGGATGACGGCATCGCGGCGGATTCGGTGAGCGCGAAGAGTCACCCCGCCTCGGCCCGTCAGGAGCCGGCCCGGGCCTGGGTCCACGCGGTGAGCATCCGGACCAGATCCGCCCAGGCCGTCTCGTCCCGGCCGGCCATCGTGCGGGCCAGGTCCCACAGCGCCTGCGCGCGGTCGGGATTCGTCGCGGTCGCCGCGATGCGCTGATTCCAGTGGGCAGCCTGCCCGGGTGTGAGCGGCACGGATTCACGCCTCCTTCAGGAAATCCAGGAAAGTCGCCGCGGGCTTTTCCTGCGCATTTCCGTCACCATTTCCGTTCTGGTCGGCGGAGAATCCGGCGCCGATTCCGTGCAGATTCGCCGCCGTGTTCACCGCCTGCATCCCCTGTCCGTTCTTGACTCCGGCCTTGTGGGCCTTGTGGAGCGCCTTGGCGGTCGCGCGCTTCTCGCGCTTGACCGGGAGCTCGACGTACAGCCGATTGAAGGTGGTGTCGATCCTTCCGGCCTCGTTCACGGCCGCCCGCAGGTGCTTTTCCAGGGCCGCCATCGGCCGGGTCGCGCGAAATGCACGGACCCTCGCCTCCAGCGGCTTGTCGCCGTCGATGTGAATGTCCTCCAGGGCCGAGCGGTACTCGCTCAGCAGGCCCTGGACCTCGTTGGCCATCCGCCGCAGCCGCTCGCGCTGCTGGGCGGCGTACAGGCTGGTGCCCTGCGGCCTGAGCAGGTGCTCCGACGTCCATCCGCTCTTGTTGATCTGGGACATGCCGTCCTCCAGGTGGTGGTTGTCGACCCGGGCTCCGGCCGGACGGCCGGGTCGCTACGGTGGTGCTCGGTGCCGTCGGCACCTTCGGCAGCCACCAGGGCGCTTCCTTCGCCCTGGTGGCCACCGGAGAAGCCGGCTTCCCGTCACGCCGCCTCGTCGACGGCCTGGTCGTCCTGCTTGGTCTCCTCGGAGACCGGCATCTCGTCCTCCAAGGCGGAGGAGATGACCTCGAGCGCGAAGTCCTCGTCCGCGAGCCGCTTCTTCGCGGTACGCACGCGATCTCCGACCCACGTCTCGCCCTTGCCGTAGCGCTCGCCGATCGCCTGCTGGTCGATCTCCGAGCCCTCCAGCATCAGTCGCGCGACCTCCCGCTCGGCCTGCTCGCGAAGCTGCGAGCGCACTTCGCGAGGAACCGTCCCGCCGTTCTGCGAGACGATTTCCGAGGGAACCCGCGAAGTCGCGGACCGGGAAGTGCGAGCAGTCTGCGAGGCGAGGCGGTGCTGCCTCGCCGCGGCCCGCTCCTCCGCCTTGCGGCGCTTGTCCTCGGCCTCGGCGGCCTCCTTGGCCCGGCGCTCCTGCTCGGCCGCCTGCTGCTGCCTGACCTGCTCCTCCGCCAGCATGACCTTGGCCTTCGCCTCGCCCTCGGCCTTGATCCGCAGCGCCTCTCGCTCGGCTTCCGAGCGCGCCCGGGCCTCCTCGTTCTCCCGCTCGAAACGCAGCCGCTCCGCCTCGATTTCCTGCTCGCGGCGCACCCGGGCCTCCTCGTTCTCCCGCTCGGCACGCAGCCGCTCGGCCTCGCGAAGCGCCCTCGCGTTCTCCAGCTCCCGCTCCTCGCGGAGCCGCTCGATCTCCGCCTCGCGTTCGGCGCGCGCCTTCTCGGCTTCCCGCTGCGCCCTCGCGTTCTCCAGCCCGGCCTGCTCGCGAAGCCGCTCGGTTTCCGCGGCCGCGGCGATGCGGGCGATCTGCGCGGCCTCGCGGGCCCGCTCGCTTTCCAGGTGCTGCTCGTGCTCGCGCTCCTCGCGAAGGCGGCGGTCCTCGCGTTCGGCCCGCTCGGCTTCCTGGCGCTCGCGCTCCGCGCGCTCGTTCTCCTCGCGGGTACGGCGCTCGCGCTCCGCCTTCACGGCCTGCTGCTGGTCCTCGAAGGCCTGCACGGTGCCACGCAATTCGCCGAGCCGGCGGGCGAGGTACTTGCGGTAGCCGGAGGACGCCTCGGCCATCGTGATGAGCAGGAACGGCGCCACGCTGTGGAGCAGCAGGCCACCGGCGTCCGGGTGCTCGGGGATCAGGGTGAACTTCCCGTCCGGGTAGAGGGAGGTCCAGGAGTTCATCAGCCAGGTGGATACGCCGGCGAACCAGCGCAGCAGGAACGGCCAGGTGCCGGCCCGCTCGTCGCCGCCCTGCTCGGCGAGGACGCCGTCGACGTACAGGACGGTGATCAGGGCCAGGGAGGCCATCGGGTCGAGCATCCAGGCGATCCAGCCCGGGATGTCGTGCTTCATCGCGAAGATCGTGACGTTCGCGCAGGTGAAGATCAGCGCGCCGGCGCCGATCGACATCAGCGAACGGGTGATCAGCTCGCCGAGCTTCCTGAGCTTGGCAAGGGCGGCCTTCGCGGCCTCGTACTCCTGGCGGGTCACCACGTGCACCGCACCGGCAGGCGCCGCGGCCTGGGCGGCGGCGCCGGGGGCGGGGTTGCGGGCAGCCGGCAGCGGGTGGACCGGCTTGTCGACGGTGATGGTCACCTCGTCTCCTTTCTTTTATGTACGGCCGCGGGGAACGCGGCGCGCGGGCGGGTCAGCGGCGGTGGAGCCAGCCGACGCGGGTGGCGCTGCCGTCGGTGTCGATGACCTGCTGGACGTAGTCGACGACCTCCTGGCCGCGCGCGTCGCGGCCCCGGCTGGTCAGGGCGGCGGCGAGGGTGCCGGTGCGGAACGTGGCGGCGGCCTCCCGGTCTCCGGTGGCGGCCTGCGCCTTGATGTCGCGGGTGAACTCGGCGTGGTCCTTGAGCTCGGTGACGGTGTCGGTGACGGCGCTGAGCAGACGTTCGAACATGAGCGGCTCCCTTCTGGTCGGTCCCGCCGGGATCCGGTGGGCGGTGCGTCGGGCACCGTCGAACGCCGCCGCCCCGCGCCCGGTGATTCGGGGCGGGGCGGCGGCGAACGACAACCGACCGACGGTCAGGTGGTGGCGCCGGCCTTCTCGGCGGCGGTCCCGGCCGGGATCGCCCGGCAGACGGCGGCGTGCTCGTTGGCCCGGCGGCGCATGTCGGCCAGGTCGTGGCTCGTGTAGGAGGAGCTGTCGTCCCCGCAGGTGACGCACTTCCAGGCGTAGTCGTGGCCGTGGACCGTCTTGTCCTGGCAGTGGGACCAGTAGGTACGCGGCTCCCCGGTCACCACCGTGGTCCCGCCGCCGACGGTGCGGAACCGGAGCATCGTGTGCTCCGGCAGCTCCGGCTCGGCCGGCTGGCCGGTGCGGGCCTGCTCCAACGCGGCGCGCAGGTCGGTGATCGTCCGGTCGCGGTCGGCGATCCGTGCGCTCGCGTCCTTTAGCAGGAGCCGCGTCACGGCCTCGCTGGCCTTCGCCTCAGCGACGAGGGCCTGTCCCGATTCGGCCGGTGTCGCCTCGAGGCCGGCGCGCGCGGCCGCCAGCTCCGGGCCGCAGCCGTGGTGCTCCTCCCGGAGCTCCTTGAGCTGGCGGGCGGTGTCGGTGAGGGCGGTGTCGGCCTGGTCGGCGCGCTGGCGCAGCGCGCCGAGGCGGGCGGTGGTGGTGATGGTCAGCACGGTGGGTCTCCCTTGGTGGGGTCGGGCGCGGGTGGAGGCGGTGCGCGGGGCGCCGTGCGCCGCCGTCCCGCGCCCGGGGGTCCGGGGCGGGGCGGCGGCGGACGACAGCCGACCGGCGTGGTGGTCAGGCCTGGTGGTCGCCGGTCAGGTTCGCGACCTGGCGCAGGTGTTCGCGCTGGCGCTCGACCGCGTTGAAGACCTGCTGGTTGAGCGGGGTACGGCCCCAGCTGTCGTAGTCGCAGTGGGAGCCGAACTCCCAGGCGGTGTCGAGGCCGGCCTTCTCGGCGGCCTCGCGCTGGGACAGGTTGCTGTGGTTGTGGGCGACGTGGACGTCGACGACGGTCCGGGCCTTGCGGTCCCAGGCCGCGGATGCCGTCAGGACCGTCTCCTGGGTGGCGACCAGCCGGGAGACGGTCGACCGCCAGTGGGTGTCGGCGGTGGAGTGCAGGGAGGCGAAAATCAGGTCCATCTCCTGCTGGGCCTGGGTGTAGGCGGTCCACAGCTCGGGGGCGCCGGTGCTCACGATCTTCAGCTCACGGACGTACCGGGCGTCGAGCCACAGCCTGCGGGCGTCCTCGTACTCGGCGGCCAGGGCCTCGCGGGCGGCACGGGTGAGGGACTCGTCCCGCCACACCTCAGTCGGCAGGGCCGGTTCCTTCTCGACGCCCGTGAACGGCTTGAAGGTGAAGACGAGGTCGTTGCCCCCGGCCCTCTCGGCGCCCCGGTAGTTCTGGTGGTGACGGCCTTCGAGCTGCTGGGCGATCTGGGTGAAGTCGGTGAAGCTGATCAGGAACACGGTGTCCTCCGTCGGAGTGCGAGGTGGCGGGATGGGCGGGGCGCTGGTGCCGGGGCCGAGGCCGGGTCAGATCAGGTCGAGGGGGATGCTGGTGACCCCGTCCGCGGTCGTGGCGGCGACGCTCTCGACGTACGTGGCGCCGTCGCCGTGGAAGTGCACCCCGCCGGTGCGCAAGTCGTTGTACTGCGGGCCGGGCCCGATGTTGATCGGGCCGGACGCGGTGCCGATCTGGACGACCGGCCCGTTCGTGGTCGAGTCGGTGACGGTGTTGCGGGTCTCGTGCCGGGTCATAGGTTTTGCCTCCTCGTGGCGTGGCGCGGCGCCGGCGGGCACCGTCGAACACCCCCGCATCCGGTGGTCCGGGGGCGGGGGCGAACGACGGCAACCGACGGTCAGACCGGCGGGGCCAGGAGGGCGAGGCGCTGGAGCGCGGCGACGGTCTCCGGGTGGGCGGCCTCGTGCAGGACGTGCCGCTGCTCCAGGAGCGCGCCACTGGTGGCCGCCCGGTCCAGGACCGGGTCGGCCCAGCGCGCGACGTCGCGGGCGTCGAGCTCGTCCATCCAGGCCGCGTACTCGGCCTGGTCCGCCTCCTCGTAGTCGCGGTGCATCTGCTCCAGCCCGGCCTGCCAGGCGTCGTACTCCTCGGACGTCATCACGATCGGGTCCTTCCTGATGGGGCGCCGCCGGACCGGCCGGCGGCGCAAGCAGATGGTCAGGGGAGGGGCTACTGCCCGGTGGCCGGGGCCTCGGCCACCGGGTAGCCGAGCAGGGCGGGGTCGACGCCGTCCCGGATCGCGGCCGCATCCGCACGCAGCCCCGCTGCCTCGTCGGCCAGCAGCGTGGCGGCCGCCCTCGCCCGCGACCGAACGGTGGGCGGGGCGTCCGGGTCGGCGGCGGCCGTGCGGCTGTCGACGGCGCCGGCCTCCGCGTTGACGGCAGCGAACTCGAGGTCGTCGGCCAGCGCCGAGCGGGCCTCGTCGATCCGCGACGAACTCACTTCTGGGCTCCAGCCTTCTCCGTCTGGGCCCGCTGATGCATCTCACGTGCCCGACGCAGAAGCTCGTCCATCTGCTGCTGCGTCCACGCCTTGTCCTCCGGGCTGCTCACCGGCCGCTGCCCTTCGAGGTGATCGGCGGGTTGGGGTCGGAGGGCTTCTTGCCGTCGCCGCTGCTGCCGCCGAAGGCGCGGAGGGCGAGGACGGTGGTGCCGCTCACTTGGTGCCTCCCTGCTGCTGGCGGAGCTGCTCTGCGAGCTGACGGGCCCGTTCAGCGGCCTCGGCGGCCTGCCGGGCGGCCTCCATGCGGCGGGCGACCTCGGCGTCGCCCAGGTGCTGGCTGCTCATCGGGGTCACCCGGCCAGGGGGAGCGCGCGCAGGAGCCCGTCGAACGCGCAGCTGCTCGTCGCGGGGTGGAGGGGGCGGGCCGGGGCCGGCGTCACGTCGATGGTGTCGGCGAGGACGTCGAGGTCGACCGGGGCGGCGACCCGGCGGGCGGGGTGGGCGAGGCCGGCGGGGAGCTCGCGGCGCCGGTCGCGGATCCGGGCGACGGCCCGGTCGAGGACCGCGAGGAGCGCGTCGAGGCCGCGGAGGTGGTCGGGGAGGCCGTGCTCGGCGACGTGGAGCCACACGTCCTGGACGGCGTCCTCGTCGTGCTCGGCACCGGCCGGGCCGAGCTCGGCGAGGCGCTCGCCCGCGGCCGCGAGGAGCCGGCACGAGTAGCGGGTGTACAGGTCGTCGAGGGTGCCGGCGGTGACCGGCGTGGAGTCGACGGGGAATGCCAGAATGGTCGTCACGGTCGTGTTCCTCTCGTCTTCTACGGGTTGGTGGTGCGCGACCGACGACGGCCCCCGGGGGCGCAATCCCCGAGGGCCGTCACTTACGATCTGACTGCACGAGCAGCCACGGCCGCCGCCCACCCGCAGATCGCGGGCAGGCGGCGGCCGTGGTCGTTCGTACTAGCGGTGAGTCAGGCGGCGGCGCGCTTGCGCACCGGGCTCGTTGCGAGCACCTCGTCCGCGGTGGGCGTCTGAGCGATCGCCCGGGCCCCGACCGGCAGGGCCAGCGGGACGATCGGACCGCGCGCGCCGTGCAGCGGGATGCGGCGCCGCGCGTCCGTGACGTACACGGGCAGCAGGACCTCGGCCCACTGCTCGGCGCGCTCCGCCGCGGTCGGCTCGGGGAGGGCCGGGCGGGGCTGCGCGATGTGGAGGATCGCCTGGGGCTTCGGGGCCTTGACCTTCTTCAACACCGTGGTCGCCGTCCGCGCGGCGGTCTCCGCAACGCCCTCCTCGATCTGCGCGGCCCACTGCTCGGGGGTGACGTCCTTCTCGACGCGCTGGGCGCTGGCCGGGCAGTACGTCGTCTCGTCGTCCAGGAAGTGCGGCTGGATCTTGCTGCGGTTGATGCGGCGCCAGACCGAGCAGTCGGGGCAGACCAGGGAGGACGGCAGGCCGGGGGTCATCTCGATCTGGTGGGGGCGGAGGGTGCTGAGCCGGAGGGCCGGCCGAGAGTTGCTGCGCATCGCGGTCTCCCGAGAAGTCGGAGTGGCGGGGGCTGCTGTGGTCTCCACACCTCACGACCGACGTGTCGTCCGCGAGGCCTGGGCAGCACAGCTGCTGGGCTGCTCCCCTGTGCAGGCCCCCGGGTCTGGTCTTCACCTTCAGCCGGCGCAGGGTAGGAGCTATGAAGTTCTCAGCAGTGACAGCATTGCCATAGCTCCTCACGGAGCGTTATAGCTATCGCTATCGCCTAGTAGAGCGGACCGATGGCGCACTGTCAATACCGATAGCTATATGTCGCTGGCGACGTTGTGTCGGACGCTCGGCGTCTGATAGAGCTATCGCTAGACTTGGTCCGTCCAGCCTTAGAAAGGGGTGACCGCCGTGGCTGCCTCGTATCGTGAGATCGCCGCTGACCTGCGCCAGAAGATCGCCGAGGGGCACTACCGGCCCGGCGACAAGCTCCCGATGCTGACTGAACTCCAGGAGCAATACGGCGCCGGCTACCAAACCGTCCGGAGCGCCATCGCACTGCTGGAGCAGGAGGGCCTGGTAGTCGCGATCAGACGCCGTGGCACGATCGTCCGCGAGCGCCCCGAGAAGATGCGTGTCACCCGATCCCGCGAAGTCTTCCGGGACGAGATCGGCTACTACTTCGACCCCACCGCCCAGCCGTGGAAGGCGCTCCAGGCCCCAACGATCAACTGGGGTGTCGTCCCGATCGACCTGGCTGGACTCATGGACCTGGAGCCGGGAGCCGAAGTCCTGGTGCGGGACCGAGTGATGGGAAATCCCGATACGGCAACGCCCATGCAGTTGGCAACCAGTTTCCTGCCGGGCGACGTAGCCCGGGGCACCCAACTGGCTGAGGCCGACACGGGGCCGGGCGGTATCTACGACAGGCTGGAAGAGATGGGCCACGGTCCGCTCGAGTGGAGCGAGACCGTCTCCGCGCGCATGCCGTCGCCCGAAGAGGCGGAAGCACTGGGCCTGCCGACGGATGTTGGGGTTCCACTGCTGCGCGTGCTGCGGGTCACCACCTCGTCGGCCGGGCGGGTCGTCGAAGTCAACGACACGCGCATGAGCAGCGAGCTTTTCGAAATCGGCTACTCGATCAGTCGGCACCCGAGCGCCCACGCTGCCCATGACGGCAATGCCGGGGACGGCCACTGATGCTCACCTCCATATCCCTCTGCCGTTCTCGAGGTACATCACAGCGGCTGGAGATCTGACGAGGAATCACAGCTGCGTCATCAGCTCCATCAACAACGTCGTACATACGTATTCACATCTGCGTACACACGGGTTTTCGCTGGTCAGCCCTAGGCTGCCGGGCATGGTGACACTGGAGGGTGGGGGCATGGCCAAGGGACGTACGGGGTGGCGGCCTGACCTGCTGCGTGCGCAGCGGGAGGCTCACGGGTTGACGTTGGAGAGGGCGGGGGAGAGGCTGCGTCAGGTCGCCGAGGAGGCGAGGCTCAAGGGCATCCCGGCCGCGAATCCGCAGACGTTGTGGCAGCACGAGCAGGGCGAGGTTTACCCCGGTCCGCACTACCGGCGGGCCTATTGCCTGCTGTACCGGGCGACCGACCCGCAGCTGGGCTTCCGCGCGGCTCTGCCGGGGGAGGAGACATCGTTCCGCCTGACGCCGGCGAGCGACGACCACAACGGAACTCATGTGCTCGCCGTCGAGCGGGCGATTCACCGGATCGCGGCTGGCAGCGACGAGGCCGACCACATGGGTGTGCAGCAGCGGATCCTGGACGCCTGGAAGCGCCGGCACACCGGGGGCGACCCGCACCGCCCGGTCGTTGTCCTGGTCGGCGGGTATGCCGGCAGCGGGAAAACGGAGTTCGCGCGATTCCTCACCCAGCTGACGGGCTGGCCGCTGCTGGACAAGGACCCGCTGACCCGGCCGCTGGTGGAGAGGCTGTTGGTATCGCTGGGTGGCGATCCGCACGACCGGCACACCGATCTGTACCGCGAGCAGGTGCGTGACCTGGAGTACGACTGCCTGATGCAGGCCGCCTGGGCCAACATCAACTGCCGGATCAGCACGGTCCTGACCGCGCCGTTCATCGCCGAGATGACCAACGCGGACTGGATGCAGCGACTCACCAACCGGTGCGCGTCGCTCGGCGTCGATGTCGCACCGATCTGGGTCCAGTGCGACCCGGAGTCGATGCGCGAGTACGTCGCCTTCCGGTCCGCGGCCCGGGACGCCTGGAAACTCGGGCGGTGGGACGAGTACCTGCAGACGATCGATGTCGACCTGCGGCCGGCCGTGCCGCACCTGGTGGTCGACAACCGGCTCGGCGCCGCAATCAGCCTCGCCGACCAGGCCCGGCAGGCGATCCGGGAGGTGTACGCATGAGCACCGCACCCACGCGCGGCGTGATTCTGTACGGGCCGCCGGCGTCCGGGAAGGACACCGTCACCAGGGCCTTGAGCGACATCGACCCGGTGTTCTCGCTGTTCTCGCGGGTGAAGGTCGGACCGGGCCGGTCAGCCGGTTACCGGATGGGCGACCCTGAGCTGCTCGAGGAGCTGCGGGCGTCGGGCGCGGTCGTGTACGAGAACTCCCGCTACGACAGTGTGTACGTGACGGATCGTCCCGGCCTGGACAAGGCATTTGCGCACGGCGTGCCGGTGATGCACCTGGGGCAGGTCACCGGGGTGCGGGCGGTGCTCGACCGCTACCCGGCCCAGTGGCTGACCGTCCTGCTGTGGTCTCCTCGAGAGGTGACCGAGGCGCGATCGACCGGCCGCGGCGACGCGGACACTCCGGCGCGGCTGGCCGCGTGGGACGCGACCCGGGCCGACCTTGACGCCAACCCCGACTTCCGCTTCGACCTGACCATTCGCACGGACGAGGTTGGGCCCGAGGCCGCCGCCGAACACATCCGCCAGGCGCTCACCGCACCGCGTGGCGACCTGCTTCTGGTCGACTTCGACGACACGCTGATCGACCGCCTCGCCGCAGTGACGGCTTGGGTGGCCAGGTACTGCACGAAACACGATCTGGGGCCGGCGGTCGAGCAGCGGATGCTCGAGGCCATGCGGATCCGGGCGGACCTCGACGTGATCGAGGGCCTGTGCGCCGAGCTCGGTCTCCCGGAGTCGCCGAGCGGGCTCTGGTCTCGGTACGAGCCGGAGCTCTCCGCCCTGGTGGCGCCGTTCCCCGGCGTGATTGAGGCCCTGGCCACCGTACGGGAGGCCGGCCACCAGGTCGTCGTCGTCACCAACGGCGGCGGGCAGATCCAGCGCGCCAAACTTGCCGCCTCCGGCATCGCCGATGTGGTCGACGCCGTGTGCATCTCCGGCGAGACCGGCTTCCGGAAGCCGGCGCCCGCCGCCTTCGAGGCCGCAGCTGCCTCCGTTGGCCGGGACCTCTCGCAGGGCGGGTGGATGATCGGCGACAACGCCGACCTCGACGTCGCTGGCGGCCGGCAGGCCGGGCTGCGCACCGTCTGGATCTCGCACGGCCGCAGTTGGCCGGGCGGCGTGGAGCCGGACTTCGTCGCCTCGACCGCGGTCGAGGCGCTCACGCACATAGGAGGGGCGCGGTGACGGAGGCCCAGCCCGTGCTCGCCGTGCTGCATCCGGGCAGCATGGGCGCGGCAGTCGCGGCCTGCGCAGCGGCAACCGGGACCCAGGTCCTGTGGTGCCCGGCCGGGCGCAGCGCGGCGACCATGCGGCGTGCCGCCGAGGCCGGACTGGAGCCGGTGTCCGAACTGGGCGTGCTGCTCGAGCGGGCTGCGGTCGTGCTGAGCCTGTGCCCGCCGGCCGCCGCCGAGGACGTCGCCCGCGAGGTCGCCGAACTCCGGTTCACCGGGGTGTTCGTCGAGGGCAACGCGATCAGCCCCGAGCGGTCCCAGCGGATCGCCGACCTCGTTGGTCGCAGCGCGCGGGCGGTACTCGACGGCTCCGTGATCGGCTCCCCGCCCGTTGGCGGCAAGCACACGCGGCTGTTCCTTTCCGGACCGCCCAACGCCGCCGCCCTGGTGACGGCGATGTTCGCCAGCACCGCGATGTCGACGCCGTTCCTCGGTGAGGAGATCGGTCAGGCCTCGGCACTGAAGGTCGCCTACAGCACGTACCAGAAAGCGTCCCGGGTGCTCGCCGCGCTCTCCTACGGCCTGGCTCAGCATCACGGTGTCGACCAGGCGCTGCTGGACGTGGCCAGCAAGCGGGCCGGCAGCTACCTGGTCGAGACCGACTACATCGCCAAGACGGCCTCCCGAGCGTGGCGGTGGGCACCGGAGATGGACGAGGCCGCCGACACTCTGCGCGAGGCGGGCCTGCCGGACGAAGTGCTGCGCGCGGTTGCCGCGACGCTTCGGCGCTGGACGGATGCGAAGGACGCCAGCGAGCTCTCGGTCGAAGGCGCCCTGGAAATGCTGATGCCGCAGCCACTCGACCCACATGGTGAGGGGATATCGATGCCATCTGCCTGACAGGCAGTGAGGCGAGGACACGCCCCGAAAGTGCTCGGAGTACGCCCGGGCGGGGCTAGGCTCGCCTGGTGCCCTCTGGGCGCCCGCACACAACTCCAGAAATGCGAAAGCGGCCCCTCATCCGCCAAGATTTGGGCCGCTATCGCTTCCAGATACTGCGTCGTCACGACGGTAGCAGGCATACCCGTCCGCGGGCGAGAGACACCCGTCACTCGCCCAGGTTGACCGCTCCCTGCTAACCGCCGCGTGCCGGCGCTCCACCCGAGAGGTAGCGCCCCCTTGCCCGGCCCCATCACGCAGTGCAACCACATCGCCACTCCGGCGTTTTGCACCCCGCTCAACGTCCAGACCGGGACGTTCCTGGTGGCCTCCGCCGGATCGGGGGTTGCGGAGTGAGCGCCCAGGCCACGATCGAGGAGCTCCGCGATCACGCGGCCATCAGCCAGCGTGGCCCGGTCAGTTCGGTGCCTGTGCACGCCCATATGCGCAGCGGTCCGACCCGGGTGGAGTACCCGTTGGACCTCATGATCTTGGTCGAACTGGGCTTCATGCTCGGCGAGCAGGCCCGTCGGCCGAAGGACGCTCCGCCGCTCGTCGTCACCCCTGTCTCGCTGATCGAGCGGCTGCAGAGCCAGGGTGTCGTCAGCGGGAACGGCTCCCGGCTGGTCTCCCGGGACTCGGTCTACGAGTCGTTCAAGCGGTTGCGGGGCAAGGGCTACATCCGCCTCATCAAGCTGCGGTCCGAGGACGGCCGGCGCTCCGCGGGCGTGGCGTACGAGTACTACGAGTGGCCCGCATACAACCCCGACTACCGGCCTGCCGCCGATCCGGCCGACGGCGAATCTCCGCAGGTCAGGTCTGCTTCCGGCATTGACGGAAACGCGAACGCCGGAAACAGGGAGCAAAACGGCACAAAAAAGCGATCTCCGCAGGTCAGATCTGCTTCCGGCATTGCCGGAAGCGGCATTGCCGGAAGCAGGAGTCGGAAAACGGCGTTTCCGCAGGTGGGAGCAGCTTCCGGCATTGCCGGAAACCCCCCACACCCCCCGGGGGAGGTAGGAACTACCTCTCCCCCCTCCCCTCACGGGCGTCACTCTCGTGACGCGGCGGCTGCGCCGAGGAGGGGCCGCGCCGGTGCTTCGGCCGAGGCCACCGTCGAGCCGACGCCGGTGGATCCCGAGCAGTTGCTGGCCGCGGTCGGTTTCCTGATGCGGCTGCCCGGCAAGTGGGCGGTCGGCCGGCTGAAGGCCCGCAACCTGGCGCCCGAGTTGGTGCGCGCGGTCGCGGACACCGGCTGGAAGTTGGACGCCTCGCTGCGCGCCTGGCTGACCCGGGCCGAGGACGGCAAGGCAGCTCCCCGTGTTCACGGCACGGTGCTGGAGTTCCGGGTCAAGAACCTGGAACTTCGGGAGTCGGTGTTCGCAAGCGAGGAGAGCGCCGACAGCGAGCGGGCCGCCGCGCTGCCCGGCCAGGCCCGTCCGCAGGACAAGCCCCGCACGCCGGACTGGTGCGGCAAGTGCAACAACGGCGAGAAGCCGATGAGCCTGATGATGCGCACCATCGCGGACCCGGACCTCGAGAGCGACAAGGTCATGCCCTGCCCGGACTGCCACCCCTCGCGGGCGCGGTTCGCGCACTGAGCCCAGAACGCAGCACGGCGGCAGGGAGCCCCTGGAGAAGGCCCGGCCGCCGCAGACCCCAGCTAGGAGCCTGGACATGACTATCCCCCAGCAGCACACGGATCTCAACGACGACCAGGTGCCGGACGACCTGGATGCGCCCGAGGACCCGTACGAGGACCAGGGCCCCGGCCTGCGGAAGCGACCGCGCGGGAACCGGGCGAAGAAACCCGCCGACGACAGCCGGGCCGACGGGCTGGGCGGCATCGAGCGGGTGCCGCCGAACGACCTGGCGGCGGAGAGGGCCACCCTCGGCGGGATGCTGCTGTCCAAGGACGCCATCGGCGACGTGGTCGGGGTACTCCAGCCCGGTGACTACTACCGGCCGGCCCACCAGCTGATCCACGACGCGATCCTGGCGCTGTTCGCCAAGGGCGAGCCAGCCGACGCCATCACTGTCGCCGGCGAACTCACCCGCCGCGGCGAGCTCGTCAGGGCCGGCGGCCCCGCCTACCTCCACGGGTGCGCGAACGGCGCGGTGGGCGCCAGCGCCGAATACTACGCCGGCATCGTCCACGAGCGGGCCGTCTTCCGCCGCCTCAGCGAGTCCGGCACCCGCATTGCCAACATGGGCTTCACCGGCGAGGGCGACGTGCACGCGGTCGTCGACGCCGCCCAGTCCGAACTGTTCGACGTCCTCGGCCGCGACTCCTCCACCGAGATCCGCCCGCTCGGGGCCACCGCCGACTCCCTCGCCGACCGCATCGAGGCCCGCAAGAACGCCAAGGGCGGACTGCAGGGCGTCTCCACCGGCTTCCGGGACCTGGACGCCCTCACCGGGGGCCTGCGGCCGGGCCAGTTCGTCATCATCGCCGCCAGGCCCGCGATCGGGAAGTCCACCCTCGCGGTGGACTTCGCCCGCGCCTGCTCGATCGAGAACAAGATCCCCTCCGCGCTGTTCTCGCTGGAGATGGGCCGCGAGGAGATCGAGGAGCGGATCATGTCCGCCCACGCCCGCATCACGCACCACCACATGAAGACCGGCGACATGACCGACGACGACTGGTCCCGCTTCGCCCGCTACTACGACGACTACGCCAGTGCACCGCTGTTCATCGACGACAGCGAGCACCTGACCGTCATGGACGTCGCCGCCAAGGCCCGCCGGCTCAAGCAGCAGCACGACATCGGCCTGATCGTCATCGACTACATCCAGCTGATGAAATCCGGCACCCGCAGCCCCGAGAGCCGCCAGCAGGAGGTCTCCGACATCTCCCGCAACCTCAAGCTGCTTGCCAAGCAGCTCAAGGTGCCTGTCGTCGGGCTCTCCCAGCTCAACCGCGGACCCGAGCAGCGCACCGACAAGAAGCCGCTGGTGTCCGACCTGCGCGAGTCAGGCTCGCTGGAGCAGGACGCCGACATCGTCATCCTGCTGCACCGCGAGGACGCCTACGAGAAGGACTCTCCACGCGCCGGCGAGGCCGACCTGATCGTCGCCAAGCACCGGGGCGGCCCGACTTCCACCATCACCGTGGCCTTCCAGGGCCACTACTCCCGCTTCGTCGACATGACCCGCGACATGACCTGATCGTTGAACAGGCCCGAGAAAGGCCCTGAGTGCCCCTCAGAGCACCTGTCCCGCCACCACCGCGCCGCCGGTCGAGCACGCCGCTGGTCGACACGCTGAAGACGTTCCACTCGCCGCCCGACCGCCTGACGAAGGATCTGATGTGCACGTCGACCTGAAACTGGGCGACCACCCGGTCGCCAACATCCGCGTGAGGGGCGGGCTCTTCGGCGAGGACTGGCCAGCCGAGCGGGAACACCTGCCCGGCTGGGGCGCACTGATCGAGGTGCCGGCCGTACTGGAGATCCTGGACCTGGTCGTCGCCGGCCACCTGGACATTGCCCGCGCCCGCCGGACCATTGCCCACATCGGCGAGCGGACCGTCCGCAGGATCGACCCGCACGGCTGCGGCACCAAGGGCTGCACCGACGGCAACCACTGCCGCGGCGAGTTCGAAGAGGACCGCCTGCGGGAGGTTCTGCGCCGAGACCGTGCCGACGCCGCCCTCGCCGTCGAACCGACACCCGCAGACCAGCCGGCCACCCACCCCTGCCAGCCGTGCGGCGACTGCGCACGCTGCTCCTGCTTCGACGGCAACATCGGCATCTGCCAGCAGTGCCAGCTGACCCGCAGTGCCCGAGCCCGCGCACACCAGGACCTCTCGCGCTGGAACACCGGCCTGGCCGCCGGCAAGACCTACGCCCGCACCGAACGCCGCCTCCACCGCTGGAACTGCCCCACCCTCGGCAACCCCGAAGACCGCCTCGCCGACTTCGAAGCACTTCTGCAGGCCAACCGCGGCCGAGCCGACTGGACACCCCTGCCCGACCTGCACAGCGCGGACGAACTACGCCGCCAGGGCAACCAAACCCGACGCTGCGCCACGTGCGGGCCGGACCCGCTGTAGATGACCAGGGGCGCGTAGGCCACCCCCGGGTGCCGCCGCAGGGGTGGCCGCCGCCGGCCTCGCGCGAAGCTCCCTCGCGGTTCCCGCCCCTGCGGCGGCACCGTCCCTTCCGGATCGAAAGGAAGTCCGCCATGACCAGCACCGATACGACCGACATCAACTCCGCGATGGACTCGCTGCAGGTCGCTGCGACTGCCCTGATCGCCGACTACTCAGACATCGCCACCAGCGGCCGCCTCGCCGAGCACCCGGACCTGGTCGACCACCGCCTCGGCCTGGTGCTGGAGATGCTCGCCGCGGTCCAGGCCGCCGTGCAGGCCGAGCGCGCCAGCGGCGAGTGGCCCGCACTGCGGGGGCACCCGGGCGCCGAGCACGACCAGCTCGCAGCCGAGTACGCCCACCACAACTGCGACTGCCCGCACTGCTTCCACGGAGGCGGACCAGGCGACGAAGAAGGCGACATCTGGATGTGACCGGGCAGGGAGCTCCGGCCCGGGCCGCTCTTTTCCTGACATGAAGCCAGTGCTCCTGTACGTTGCTGCTTGTCGCCCTTCGCGGCGGTGCACCTCTCACCTCGCAACCCTGGTCCGGGTCCCCGGCCCGGGCGTCACGCGGATACGAGAGGAGACCTAGGTGACGGACGACGGGCCGACCCGAACTCAGAGGCTTGGGCGGTGGCTGCGGCGCAACGCCGGTGTCATCGCCGCCCTGGCAGCTGTCGCAGGGGTGGCGATCGCGGCAGTGAAGTAAGGCTGCCGGGCGGGAACCGCTGTGCGGTACTGGAGTCACGCTGGTGGATTGACGCCCCTCCCGCCCATCACGAAGGCCCCCGACCAATCGCAACTTGGTCGGGGGCCTTGCTGTCCATTCACACACGGCGCAAACCGTGTGTCAAAGGTGCTCGCACGCTATCGCACAGCCATCTGGGTCGTGGACCCGTTCATCGGACAGCCCTGGCGAACTGGCCCCGGACTGTCCGGGGTCGTCAACCTGAGTCACCTCAGTTCTGGATCCGGTCGTTGGTCGGACACGGGGCAGCCCGAAGGACCGGGCCCGGGTTCAACGGCTGCCGTAGCGGGCTCGGCACGAGGCGCAGGCGTGGGCGGGCCGGGGTCCGTAGCGGTTGATGGGTGTTCCGCAGCCCGCGCACGGTCCCAGTTCCCAGGGTTTGCAGCCCGCCTGGGAGGCGGTGGCCTGACGCTGGTCCCAGGTGATGTCGATGGTCGGGCACTCGCTGGGCGGGCGTGCGGCGGCCGGGGTGGGTGGGGGTGCGGTCCGGGTGATGGTGACGGCCGGGCGTATGGTTTCGCCCGAGTCGCGGGGTGGTTGTGGTGCGGAGCGGACGTCGGATTCGTCGCGGTTCCTGGAGCATTCGGCGTCCCGTTGTTCGGGAATCCGGATCCGGTTCTTCGGTGCGGGCTCGGGCTGGTCGTCCTGGCCGCCGTTGTCGGTGAAGAGGTCGAAGTCGGTGTTCGATATCCAGAACCGCAGGGTGCGCTTGCTCTGTTTGGTGGTGAGGGGGACGTAGTCGCCGGCGGCGATGTCGCGGACCAGGTCGTCCAGCTGACGGGCGCGCGGTTCCCAACGGGGGTGCCAGTTGCCGCAGCGTCCGTGGCGGCGGACCGGGCACGGGTACGGGTTGGTGGGGTCGCACCTGTCGAGCTCGAGGCCGCGGACGCCTCCGCGTACGAGCATGTCGCGGTCGTTGAGGATCGCCTCGGGCGGCAGGTTGTCGGTGCGGCTCCAGTGCACGTGGTCGATCAGTGGCGCTTTGGGGTCGAGGACGTGCCAGACGGGGGTGACGCCCTGGTCGCGGGAGGCGAGGTCGCGCCGGCGGACCGCCGGGGCGGTCGAGTAGGAGAGCTGGGGCTCGAAGCCGATCTGCCGCCCGCCGGCGCCGGTGACCAGGACGTCGGTGCGGCGCCGGCCGTCCGCGGCGCGCACCTCCAGCTCGGCGTGGAAGCCGCCGAGTTCGGCTGCCCGCGCGAAGCGCTCCTTCAACGCCTTGTGCTGGTCGCTCTCGCCGTCGCCGTGGTCCCGTTGGTCGCGGTTGTGGTGGGCGGCGATTCTGAGGCCCCGCTTGGCGTAGAGGTACATCCATTCGATCTGGTCGGGGTTCTGCTTGTAGCAGGTCGGGCAGTAGAGGCCTCGTTCCTCGACAGGCCGCTTGTCGGCGAGCAGGAGCTCCCAGAGACCTTTGTACTGGGGGTAGCCGAGGTCGGCGCGGTCAAGGTCCAGGAGTCCGTCGACCAGGACGCAGAAGACGGGGTTGCGCTTGTAGTAGGACGAGTCGGCCGTACTGTCCATGGAACCTCGTCTCAGTTGTCAACTGCGCACGAAGAGAAGCCGATTATGCCTCGCGGCACTGACAATTCGACCCCAGCCTGCCAGCACGGAACCGGTGGCCGGTCTCGCATCCAACTAGACCGAACAATTGAACGAATTTAGTGCTGGAGCCAGTCCTGCCACGGACTCTGATAACCACGAGCAAACGATTGCCGTACGCCACTAGAGTGAAACGACGCCGGATACCCGGACTCCAAGAGGATCTGCGAACTCACACAATTGCCTCCGGAGATCCGGCCGATCGAAAGAACCCCGCCCGGCGGTCGTAGCGATCGACGATCCATCAGATAAATCGGGGCATAGAGAACGAACCGGGCGGAAGCCCTACAGCGAGGATTCGATGTGAGCGGCCACGAGCAAGCAGCAGAACTTCCGGTCATTGCCGCCGAGGTGCCGAGGAACCTGGAGGCGGAGCAGGCGGTTCTGGGCATGATGATGCGCTCGAAGGACTTCATCGCCGAAGCGGTCGAGGCGATCCGGCCAGCGGACTACTACCGGCCCGCCCACGAACTCATCCACTGCGCCGTCCTCGACCTCTACGCCGCCCATGAGCCCGTCGACCCGTTCACCGTCGCCGCCAAGCTGACCGAACGCGGCGAGCTGGTCAGATGCGGTGGCGTCAACTACCTCCACAGCCTGGTGAACAACGCCAGAAGCATCGCCCACGCCGCGCGGATGCTCGGCCGCGTCCGGGAGACCGCGCTGCGCCGTCGGCTCACCGAGGCAGGGCTACGGATCGACGAACTGGCGCAGAGCGAAACTCCGATCGACGATGTGGTGGCCGCCGCGGTGGCGGAGGTCTTCGCCGCGACCGATCAGGATCCGACGGCGACCGTGGCCAACCTCGCCGATGTGATGGAGGGAGCGCTCGACGAGATCGAGGCCATCGGCACGGTAGGCAGCCCGTCCGGGATTCCTACCGGGTTCCACGAGCTGGACCAGATGACCGGGGGATTGCGGCCCGGGCAGCTCGTCGTGATTGCTTCCCGTCCTGCTATGGGCAAGAGCACCCTTGCCCTGGATGTCGCGCGCAGCTGCGCGATCCATCACAAGCTGCCCGCGCTTCTGTTCACTCCCGAGATCGGCCGGAACGAGGTGGCGATGCGCCTGCTCGCCGCCGAGGCACGCGTGCCGCTCCACCTCCTGCGCTCGAGCAACATGACGGACGACGACTGGACACGGGTGGCACGTCGCATGCCGGACGTGTCCGAAGCGCCGCTGTTCATCGACGACTCACCGAAACTGACGTTCACCGAGATCCAGGCCAAGTGCCGACGCCTCCGACAGCGCAACGACATCCGGCTGGCAGTCGTCGACTACGTGCAGCTCCTGGACTATGGCCTTCGCAGGTTCCAGAGCCGCTACGAGGAGATCAACGAGATCTCGCGGCACCTCAAGATCCTCGCCCGCGAGCTGGAGATCCCCATCGTCCTGCTGTCACAGCTCAACCGGGGGCCCGAGCACCGGATCGACAAGCGGCCCCAGCTCTTCGACATGCGGGACTCCGGCACCCTGGAGGACGACGCGGACCTGGTGATCATGCTGCATCGCGAAGACGCCTACGAAAAGGTATCCCCCCGCGCCGGTGAAGCCGATCTCATCGTCGCCAAGCACCGCGGGGGGATCACCGGCACGATCACCATCGCCTTTCAGGGGCACTACAGCCGTTTCGTCGACATGGTCCGCGAGCGTTCCCTGCCTGAGCAGCAGCACGGGGAGGCCGACGAACCGACCGAACCGGCTCGGCCCACCGAGTAGGGACCGACACGCCACCGTCCCGCCTCGCAGGCATCAGTCAGGCGGGGCGGCGGGCTCCGGGTCGGCCACGCCCGCGCCGGACTGGCCCGGCCGGCCGGGGCACGATGACAGGGATTCCGGCCCGCTCGGCGGCCCGGCGGCGTACAGCGCCCGCGCAGAACACGCAGGCGTTGTCGGCGGTGGGGTCGGTCGGCGCGCCGGGGTGGATCTCGCAGCCGGAGGTGTTCCGCGGGCGGGACAGCTCCCGGGCGATGCAGAAGGCCTCGTGGAGGGCGTCGGCGACCTCGGCGAACTCGGCGTCGGCGGAGCGCAGCGACAGCGAGTAGGACAGGTCGTTGACGGTGTTCATCTGTTCGCGGAGGCGGGTGAGGTCGTAGGGGCCGTCGGGGACGGGGTATCCGAGGCCGGTGGTGCGGGCCGGCGGGGGGACATTGGCGGGGTGGGTGCCGCGGCGGCGGGCGCTGTTGCACAGCAGGCAGCGGGTCCAGCCCTGCGGTGCTTCGGGGTCGACGGCTCCGTCGGGGTGGACGGGGCAGCCGGTGCGGCTGCGGGGCGGGGCGAGGTTGCTGGCGACGCGGAACGCGGCGTACAGGTCGTCGGTGACGGCCTCGTACTCGGCCGGGTAGGCGTCGACCCACAGGCCCCGGACGGCGTCGCCGATGGACGCGAGCTTCGACCTGAGCTCGTTGAGGAGGAACGGCCGGCCGGTGGGGACGGAGTAGCTCTGGGACCGCTGAGTCTCGCTCATCGGACCAGAGTCGCACGCGGCTTGGGCCGTTCCAAACCCGGAGCGCATGACGATTCGGATACCGTGCCGTCATCCGGTACGCGGCGGGTGAGGGGCGGGGAGAGTGCAGTGAGCGAGCGTCAGGGCATCGACGAGGCAGTGGCAGGGCTACCGACGCAGCGAGGATTCGCCGGGAGCCCGTTCGAACTGCTCGACGAACGCCGCTTCCACTCCCCGTGGCCGCACCTCGACCCTGTCCTGCAACTCGGCCCCGGCCGGATGGTGGGCATCGGCGCCCACCGCGGGCACCGGGAAGCGGCAGCAGGTCTCGAGCTTGCGCTGCACACGGCCGGCAGCGGACACAGCACCCTGCTCTTCGCCCCCGACCTGCCCGTCCGCAACGCCGTCCCGAACCTGCGCATCGAACGGCCGACGGCACCGACACCCGAGCGGATCCGCGAGATCGTCAACACCCGCATCGCTCTTCGCCAGCGCCCGGACGTCGTGGTCGTCGACCATTTCGCCCTCCTGCGTCCGGACCCGCCGATGTACGAGCCGAGCGGCTACGACCCCTGGGACGACCCCGCCGAGGACGAGCGCGACCCGGCCGTGCAGGAGGCCGACGAGATCGGCCGCCAGCTGAAGCTCCTCGCGACCCGCCACGATCTGGCGGTCGTCGTCATGGCCCACATCGCGCGCCCCTTCAGGAGGACCGAGGCGCCGACCGTCGACGGCCTCGGCCTGGCCGCCTCCCTGGAGTACGACGCCGACGTCCTGCTCCTCCTGCACCGGGCGGACGACCGGCGGGTCGATGTCCACGTGGCCAAGAACCGAACCGGCCCCGCGCCGCACCAGTTCACGACGGACTGGTGAACGGATCACCCTCGCGTCGAAGGAGAAGGAACAGTCATGCACAGCAAGCAGCGGTGCGACGAGTGCGGCTCGACCGGAACAGCCAAACGTCGGCACCAGGACCTCGACCTGATCGCCTGCGACGACTGCTGGCCCCCGGAGAGGCTTACCTCACCGGAGCACGGCTGGCGCCGACAGGACGACTACGGGTACGGACTGGAATACGCCCCGACCGAGTACAGCGAACCCTCCAACCACGACCCGGTCGACGACCCCATCGGCGACCCCCTCGAGGAGGCCTTCGAACAGGCCTGGCGAGAAGGCCGTATACCAAGAGACAGCCCGACTGCCCACATGTGGCAGGAACTGCGTCAGCAGCGGCGGCACAGGTAAGCAGCCACTCTCGCCACGACGCGGACCGCACCGGAACTCCACCCCGGTGACGCACCACCACCGCGTCCGGGGACGAACAGACAGGAGAACCACAGCCCGTGGCAGAGATGAAGACGTACCTGGATGACGACCGGAGCTGGCGAGGCCGCACAATCACCGTCCGACCCTCACGCTGGTACGCCTCCGTCGTACTCGACCGCGACGGCTACGTCGACACCCTCCACACCCGGGGAGACGACCCGGAACTGGCCACCGACTTCATCGAGGCCGCAGAACGCTTCAACGACCGAGCAACGAACCGGATCTGGTACGAGGGCTACTCCGGCGACTTCTTCACAGGCGCCAGCGCCCGCAGCGTGAGGCTGTTCACCCCCTTCACACACGTGGAAGCTGTCCGCGAAGCACTGCGGACAGCAGAACTCGACCAGAACTACCAGGCACTCCACGACCTGAGCGAACAACTCGCACTGCCCGTCGACAAGTGGCTCGGGCCCGGCGAACGCGAACTCCTCCGCGGCACCGACTTCTCTCCGCCGCCCGCCGTCTTCCTGCGCTTTCTGCGCGCACAGGCCAGCCACCGCGGGCTGCGCCTCAACGGTCGCGCCGAGGCCGGCAGCGTTTGGGTGCGCCCGACCCTACCGGCATCCCAGAAGCGGCTTCGCGAGGCTTTCCCCGATCGGTATCCCGGTTGGGTGGACCACTGGAGCGGGCACGTCGAACCGGACGACACCGCCTGGCGGCCCTGGGTGGGTGGCAGGGAGCAGGACCTCAGCCGAAGCGCTCTACCGGTTCAGTTCCGCGACGTCCCGGTGCAACGTGCCGACAAGTGCCCCTGCGGATTGCGTCGGGGAGGCGGGTTCGACAGCGAGCACCCCGCCCGTCATGCGCAGTGGGCGTTCGGTGTCCAGGTGCCGAAGAACATCGAGTTCCCCATCGCACTGGCTGTCGTGACGACTCAGTCGCCGATCGCCTGGAGGCGGCTTGCGGGCCGGGTCGGGCAGCTGCCACGTCGTGAGGGCGGCTACGACTTCAACTCGTGGTCGCACGACATGGGTGAGCCGGAGGAAACCCCGGAAAAGTTCCGGGCCTACCTGCTGCAGGACGACGACCACGTCGTCGGCTACCTGGCCGCCCACGACACAGACAGCCACCGCTGGCGGGAACTGGCGAAGGATTCCGGCCACGGCGAGTTGGACGAGACGAAGCGGCCGTGCATCGACATGATCTGGGTGGCAAGCACATACCGCCGCCACGGTGTCGGAAGACTTCTCCTCCAGGCTCTTGCCGACGACTTCGGGTGCACTATCGCCGATGTGTCCTGGTCGTCTCCAGTCTCCGAAGCCGGGGAGCACCTCGCTCGCCGCGTCAGCCCCAGCGGCATCTGGATCAGCTGAGACCTGTCTAGCCGGTACAAGCCTCTCTCGGCGTGCGCACTGGATCCGTCCGGTCAGCAGGCATTCAAGTGCGGCCTGTCGTGGGCTGCCGTCAACGAACATGGGGACGAACGCTCTCCGCAGATGACCTGTGTGTCGGCGCAGAGCCCCTTGCTGTGGCTCTGCGCCGGCCGTCTGGTCGGTTGAGCGACCGAAGATATTGGGATGGGTGTCGTCCGGCGCGCCATGTTCAAGCACGTCTGAGATGAAGGGTGCGGCAGCCGCGGCACCCAAGCCCGATCGGACCGTGATGACTATTTCCCCCGACGACTGCCTCTCCTGCGGGAGAACGGGCATCGCTCTGGCTCGGCGGAACGCCGCATTCACCGACTCAGCCCATGCCAATCCAGCCCTGTGGTGCAGCCGATGCTGGTCCGCAACAACCCTGCAGGACCGCTTCGTCCTCATCCAGCAGACGCCGCTTGAGGAATGGACCAGGAGGCGATCATATGGACGCGCTGCCCAGGACACGCAGGACGTGGTGCAGGAGACAATGCTGCGCGTTCTTGTGGCGTTCCCTCACCTGACCAAGCCCGAGCGAGCCATGTACACCATCGCTCGACGGGTTCTCCACCAGCAGGGGCCGTTCCAGGAGAATGAGGTCTTGGCAGACATCGTCCCCGAGGTCCGTGATCGTCGAGCGGAGGCAGACCTGGCGATGGTTGAGATGACAGATGTTGTCCGCCGAGCCTTGAACGCTCTTCCAGAGGGTGAACGCTATGCGGTCCGGGAGCATACGCTGCAGGGGCGCCGGGCCGGAGATGTAGGTCGGGACCGTGCACTGGCAAAGAGCACAATCACCGTCAGCGCTCGACGCGGGATGGCAAAGATCCGTCTCCTCTTCGACAGGGAGGTCCTGACACCGCCGCTGAGCTGGCTCCCAATCTGGTGCTAGCTCCAGTCCAGAGGCTGAGGCTGTCTGCAGTCCGCGCACTGAGAATGCTGTTGGCGTCTGGCCGGGCCTTGGTCATCAAGTAGGGGACAACGAAGAGGGCGTCGGCCGCAGCCGACGCCCTCGATCATCTGTCGGGAGCCTCTCGGCTCCTGTGCCGGCGGTCCGGCGCGAGACCTTGGCCGCTGCAACGGCCGGTCCGAATCCCGTGTGCTGAGTAATCGACAAGCCCGGGCAGCCAGTCGGTGAACCATGGTCCGGCATGGGGGCGTCCATGGGCAACGGCAGATGGGACACCCGACGGACCTTTGAATTAATTGAGTTGTTTCAAAGATGCTCTGACCTGCAAGGATGGCGAGTGTTGTACAAGGAATTTGGACTCAAATAAAAGATCGGGACATGGACGATCTGAATCAATTGAACGGAAGTGACTTGACCTTCCGGGCCCGTTACTGAAAACCTTTTCTGAGCGTCCGTCACCGAGGCCTGCAAGCCGACGGACTCGTGCTGAGTGATCGACAACCCGCAGGAGAACCAGTCATGCCCATGATCGTTTCGCGTCGCCACTGGCGGCGTCCTCGCGCGCTCCCGGTCGGCGTCACCGTCGTGGTGATCGTGCTGATCGTGTCCGGCGCGCTCTTCCACCCGGCCGTCCTGGCCGATCCGCTCGTGCTGGCCGCGGTGAAGTCCGCCGTGACGGTCACCACCGGCGGGCTGACGATGCGCGCGCTGCACATCCGCACCCGCCGTCGCCCCCGGACCGCGGGCCTGTAGCCGGTGGCCGGCCGGAAGAAGGCCGGGGTCGCCCAGGGGCCGGCGGAGGAGCTCTCGAAGTTCCTGCGCCGGCTCCGGCGGCGTCCCGACGGCAGCGAACTCACCTACGCGGAGATGGCCGACCGCCTCGGCGGCCGGCGGTTCTGCTCGGCGCCCACGCTCTCCCGCTCCGACCAGGGCGGCGACCGGCTGCCCCGGATCGAAACGGTCGACGGGTACGCGAGGGCCTGTGGGGCGACCCCCGCCGAGATCCAGCACGCACGCCGGCTGCTGACCACGGCCCAGCGCAACCAGAAGCGGGCCCGGACCGCAGCTGAGTACGCGGACCCGGGACAGGGACTGCGCGCCGCACGCCGTCGGTACCCGGCCATTGCACCCCACCCCGACTACATGCGCACCCCGCTCGACTTCCAGCACGGTCTGCGCGCGTACCGGCGGGAGACCGGCGGGCTCTCGGTGCGGGCCATCGCCGAGAACGCCGAGCTGAGCGGCCTGCCCATCACCAAGAGCACGGTCCAGCGGATGCTGACGCACGGGACGTTCCCGCAGTGGCAGCAGGTCGAGGCCCTCCTCACGGGATGCCGCCCGGGCAAGCTGCCGGACCTGGAGCCGTGGCATCGCGCGTGGCGCAGGATCTTCGGCCCGACCACCGCCCGGAACCCGCAGACCCACTGGGAGACGGTCCGTGAGCTCCTGTCCGGGCTCGTCCACCAGAGCCCTTCGGACAGGCTGTTCCTCTACGACCACTTCACTCGCTCAATGCCTGCGCGAGCCTCCGAGGTGGTCGTGAAGCCGGCAGTCGATCACCAGCAGGACAAGTTGCTCAGGACACTCTGGGATCTGGCCAACGTGAGCAGGGCCCGGCCCGGGGGGCCATGACCGGATCGGCTTCCCGGGGCACGGAAACGCCCCTCGCGGCCGGGTGCGCCGTCAAGAAGGCACTGGTTACATTCTTCGGGTGGATGGAGTTCGCTTTCTGATCACAGCCTGGCGGGCCAGGCGGACACGAACAAGGGCCAGCACTAGGTTCTGTCCGGCGGATCATGGTCCAAGCGATGAGGCACTGTCGGCGGTCTGGGTGGGGGCTGTGGGGGATGCTAGAGGCCTGACTACAAAGGGAGGTCCCAGGTGGCGATACCGCCGTGGTGGGAAGAACTGGTAGGTGTCAGCGACATCCTGGTGGATGCTGACCGTGCCGAGGTCGAGAGCTGGCAAGGTGTCGTTGGCGACACCGTTGCGGAGGATCAGGACGATGTTCCGCCGTTGACGGTTCGGCTGGGCACCCTGGGGACGGCCTATGGCGAGCATGCGGCCGAGTTCACTTCGGAGCAGACCCAGCGGCTGTTCCAGCTCCTGGAGGAGATCCTGGTGAAGGGCCGTGAGGAGGACGGGAACGCCGTTGCCACCGGCTTCTTCGAGGCGCTGTTGAACGCCTGGGACAAGGGGCTCGACCTCAGCTCCGTCTGGGCGGTCGTAGGCCCGCAATCCCGCGCTTATTGCCTTGCCTGGAACGCCTTCACGGGTGTCGACACTCCTGGCTGGATGCGCTGAGTCCTGGCGGCTCTTCAGGAGCGGAGCCACAGGCGTATGGATGCGACCGTGACAGTGCCGTGGAAGACGTAGGCGCTTGTCGTACCCACGGGCCGGGGCTGCTTGAGCCGGTTGATCGTGCGTTCAACCTCGTTCCGCCGCTTGTACATCTCCTTGTCGAAGCCGGCGGGTCGGCCCCCTTGGCTACCCCAACGTCGGCGGTTGGCGCGCTGGTCCTTCGGCTCCAGCCCACCGACAAGGTGCTCGCGTTCCTCGACCGCCTGTGAGCCGTGAGCGGAGCCGGGGATGACAGTCCGCTTCGATAGCCTGCGGCGGTGGCTGACGGTTCGTTGAAGTTCCTGATCGATGCCGATCACGGGCAGTTCTACGTCCAAGACCTTGAGCCCTACGACGCGTGGATGGCCGAGTGTTTTCACCGGAGTGAAGTACCCGACAAAATCACCTGCATCACGGGCGAGCAGGTGGGGTCATTGCCGGCTCCTGTCCGCAGCATCGTCACCAGGACTGAACGGTACCGGCGTGGCCACGACCTGCAGAGCCCGTGACCGGAAGTCGATGGCGGCTTCGGGCTGCCCGTCGGCGTCCAGCACCGCGGCGGCAAGCCCATACGCGCTGGCAAGCGCGGGCCCGTAGGCGGCCTGATCGCCCGACAGGTACGGGCCGACCGTCTGGGTCGCCGGCGCCGGCCCCGGCGGGCGGGGCGGAGAGAGTGGCGAGGGCACCTGCCGCGAGGGTCGCCGTGAGCAGGCGGGCGCGCCGGGCCCGGGGGAAGGTCTTGGAATGCATGGGGTCTTCCTCATGATCTTGGTGGATGGCCACTGGCGACCGGTCAGCGGGTGAGGGTCAGGTCTACTCCTTTTCGCGAGGTTGACGACTTGGGTGCCGTTCTCGGAGTCGAGGGTGGCCCGGACCGGACGGCCTTCGGCTCGGACGAGGAACGTGCCGGGATCTCGACGGTGAGAAACTCGCCGGCCGGGTTGGCCTGGAAGCAGATCCCCGTGCTTGCGGGCGGGCGTGGTGCCCGGCTTCGGACATCACGCCCGCCCGCTGAGGGGATCGGGTGCTCAGTCGGTGCTGGCTGCGGTGATGGCCTTGACTCCGGTGGCGCCGCCGGGAATCTCCTTCCAGGTGGTCCAGAGGCTGGTGTTGTAGTTGGCGTCGCGGGTGTAGACCTTCTTGTCCTCGTTGACGGCGTAGATGTGGCCTGCTGTGGCTGCCGGGGTTCGGTGGTCCCTTCCCAGACGAGTGATGATCGCTTCCCGCCCAGGACCAAGCCGGTGCCGCAAGTTCTGTCGGCGATGCGTGCGTCGTCAGTCGGCGGCAGGCGCATCTGCTTCCAGGGCGCCACGGAAGCAGATTTCCAGGCGGTCCAAAGCATCGAGCACCCGGTCGAAGACGACGGTGGAGGGCCAGGGTGGGGGCTCAGGGGGCCGAGACCAGGCCAGGTGGACGACTGCGACCTGGTAGCGGCCCCGGCCGGTTCGGGCGTTCTCGTCGTCGAGGCGAACGAGCACCTCGTCGCAGGCCCCGCACTCCAGCCAAGGCGTGAGCTCGATGCCGTGGAGGGTGTGTCCCGTTGTGATCTCCCGGGAGAGCTCTCCCTCTACAGCCGAGGCGCGGGGCGAGCCCTCGATCTCCCGCCACCATTCATCATCTGCTTCCAGGTCAGGGCACCAGCGAAGCGCGGACGCGGCCTTGGCCGCCACACCGAACGCTGCGGCAAGCTCCAGGACTGCTGCCCGGTCCGCCCGTAGCAGCGGCGTGTGTCGGTCGGAGAGGATCTCGGCCACGTCCTCGACGGCGAACTCCCACTCGCCGGCGTCCCAGGTCGACAACACGCTGGCCCCCGGGGCGGTCGGGTCAAGGAGGCCAACGAGCCGCAGAAACTCTGGGCGGTGGAACATCCAGGGAGCCGTCACAGCGGCTATTGCATCAAAGCCCTCAGCGTCTGGCCAGGGCGGCCTTCCCAGGTGCGGCCAGCGTCGGGAGTACCTACCGTGGCTGACCCCCGCCTGCGCGGGGAGGACGGGGTGGAGCCGGGCCAGCTGCAGCGGATGGACGGCTGACCCCCGCCTGTGCGGGGAGGACTCGGCCGCACGCTGGCGGGCCTTCGGGTTGGGCGGCTGACCCCTGCTCGCGGTGGGGAGGTGGTCAGGTGAGGCGGCCGAGGTGGATGACGACGATGGTGACGGTGTGTTCGGTGATCTCGTACATGACGCGGTAGGGGCCGACGTGCATGCGGCGCAGGTCGGGGGAGCCGTAGGAGGTGGATCCGGTGGGCCTGGGGTCGGTGGCGAGGAGGTCGACGGCGTCCATGACCAGCCGCAGGCCGGCGCCGTCGTCCTTGAGGAACCGGGCGGCCGCATTGATCGCGGGCTCGTCCCAGACGATCGTGTAGGTCACCCGCGCTCCAGGCCCAGCTGTGCGCGGACGTCGTCGTGGGGTGCGGTGTGCGTGGTGCCGGCTGCCTGGCGGGCCCGGTACTGGGCGAGGGCGAGGGCGTCCTCGAGGTCCGCGAGTTCCTGGGGATTGATGAGGACCGCGGCAGGCTGGCCGTGATCGGTGATGGTGATGCGCTCACGGCCGTGGGAGGCCCTGCGGACCAGGGTCCCGAACTTCGCCCTGGCCTCCGTGATCGGCAGAGTATCGTTCATGACAGAACTGTACACTTCACGCGCCTTTCCCGGTGCCATCAATCACTACGGGCAACCCCCGCCTGAGCGAGGAGGACCTTCGCGACCTGCACCGTTCAGAGCTGATTTGCGGGGTGCCTGGCGTTCCAGGAGTCGATGACTGCTGTCCGTTGGTCGTCGAGGTTCACGATGTCTTCGGGGGATGCTGGGGCGAAGATGTCGACGGTCTCGGTGGCCGCGCTCGATGGTCCCGGGCGGCGAACATATGCCTGTCGCCCGTTGGTGAACTGTCGTAGTTGTCCGGAAGGGTGGACGTTGGGCCGAGCCCCTTGGCAGCACAGCAGACGGCCGTCACGTTCCAACTGCCGTCGGGCCTGGGTGAGGCAGTCGAGATAGTCGGTCCCGCTGAACTCCGTACATGAGCCGGTATCGAGGAGCGCGATGCGAGCCGCGGAAAGACCGGCGAGGTAGATGCGGACGTGACCGACCAGGCCGGCCGCATCAACGGTCTGGAGGCCTACCTCCTCGGTCCACATCGGCCGAGGAACGCTGCTGGTGTCTGTCCTGTTCTGCTCGGGCAGGTGATTCATGTCGACCATGATCCCTACCGTTCGTAGGCCAGGGAAGCACTCACCCGCCACCAGGACGCGTGGGCCGGACCCGCACGCCCTGCGAGCTCCGACTGACCCCTGCGGATGCGGGGAGAACCGTGGCACGGCGCTCCACCTCGGCTGCCCCCGCGCTCGCGGGGAGGACGGCGCGCTGCTGATCGGCATCGGCCTGTACCTGGGCTGACCCCCGCGCTCGCGGGGAGGACCACATCACCGTGCCGCCGACGAGGGCCTTCGCCGGCTGCCCCCCGCCTGCGCAGGGAGGACGAGGTCACCCACGGATTCCTCCACCCGCTGGTCGGCTGACCCCCGCCTGCGTGGGGAGGACTCGTACAGCGTGACCATGGCCTCGATGTTGCGCGGCTGACCCCCGCTGGCGCGGGGAGGACGTCTTCGTGAGTAACGCTTCGCCTGGACCGGTCGCCCAGGACGGCTGGGTCGCTGCCTGGCGGCTTTCCGGGCCGGGGGATGTCACCGTATCCGGATGGTGGCGCAGGTGAACAGGGTGTCCTGGAGCAGGGTCGGGGTGATGGCGATCCCGGTGAGGTGTTCCGCGAGTGCGAACGCCGCTGGTGAGGACAGGTCCGTTTCGGGGACTTCCTCCTCGAAGTGGAAGCCGGTCTGCTGCATGGCTTCCAGGAGTTCGTCGGGTGTGGTGCCCCAGCGTTCGTCCGGGTACATGGGGTCGAAGCAGAGGCGCAGGACCTGGTCCTCCGCCCAGAGGAACGTGCCGAGGCCGTTGACGTTGAGGAAGTGGGAGACCCAGCAGGCCCCGGCGGAAGCCGGGAGGGCCCGGTCCTCGGTGACACCGAGGTAGCCGTTGGGTTCGATCAGCAGCGTCCAGGCGCCGACGGTGGTCGTGGCGACCAGCTGGCGCTCGCCCCGCTCCGGTTCGTCGTGCGCGAAGGCGGCGTCGACGACCGCGGCTATGCCGTGCAGAGGAGCCTGCGGCCGGCCGTCGAGCCGGGACAGCAACTCGGTAGGTGGCAGGCCGCGGACGAGGGTGAAGCAGTACGCCTCGGCGATGTCCGGAAAATCGTTCTCGAACCACGCGTAGTCCGCACCTGTCCTCGTCATACCGTTCATCCTCCACCCCACCTCCGACAACACGAGAAGCTAACCCCCGCGCTCGCGGGGAGGACATTCGAGCCAGCCGCACCGCCTCGCGGTAGTGCGGCTGACCCCCGCGCTCGTGGGGATGATGAGGACCCGCGTTTTGGCTCTGCCCGGAGTTCCGCGAGCGTCCTGGGACGTATCAGCAATCAGGGCAGTCCGGCACATCGGGCGGGTCGGGAAACGTGCGGTTCCCCTCGAGCCAGTCGGTGAGCCATTCCGCAAGGGTGAACCTCTCCGG
>NZ_LGDO01000507.1:0-102915 GCF_001279805.1 Streptomyces sp. XY431 | reverse complement strand
CATCGGGGGCTCCTTGGAGAGCGGTGCTCCGGGGGTACTCGACGGTAGGGAGCGCCCGGTGCCGCTGGCAAGAGGCGTGCGGTGTCTTGCTGACGATTCGTCAACAAGTCGCGCCAGGCTCCTTGACGGTGCATGGACACCGCTCTACAACGTAGTCAGCTCCCGGTAACCCCCACCTCCGCCCCCCGTCCGGGCTCCGGAAGCGTGCCCGCTCGCCGTCCCCCCACCGAGAACGAGGCCCCCATGCGTATCCGCACTTGCCTTGCCCTGGCCGCGTCCGCCGCGACCCTGGCCGTCGGCGCCGTCCCGGCGTCCGCCGCCCCCGCCGCCGTCCCGGTACTCACCACCGGCGACGCCGCCGGCGCGGCCGTGGCCGCGGGCGACACCCTGGTGGCGTCGCTCGCCGCCGGGACCAAGGCCACCTTCTACTCGGCCACCACCGGCGCCACCGGCGTGACCTGCGGCGTCTCGCCGTTCACCGCCCGGGCCCTGACCAACCCCGACGCGCCGGGGACGGCGACCGCCTCGCTGACCGGCATGAGCTTCGGCTCCTGCACGGCCAATGTCACCGGCGTCACCTCGGTGAAGAGCCTCACGGTCGGCAACCTCGCCTACAACCTCTCGCTCGGCGGCGGCCAGCCGGTCGTCCTCGCCGCCGGCTCGGCCGGCCCGATCCAGGCCTCGGCGGTGCTGAACAGCTGGTTCGGCACCCTCACCTGCACCTACCAGCTCAGCGGCGCCTTCACGGGCACCTCCGACAACGCCACCCACACCCTGAGCTTCCGCAACGAGCACTTCGTCAAGAGCGGCGGCTCGGGCCTCTGTCCGGGCGAGGGCTACTTCTCGGCGACCTACGGCCCGCTGGCCGACTCCAGCCAAGCGGGCTCCCCGGTGGTCCACGTCAACTGACGGCACGCGCCACAGGTCCGGACACGCCGCCGGCCCGGACGCGTCGTCCCCCGACGCGTCCGGGCCGACGGCCCCCGTTGCACGCTCGTAAGCCCGCAGCTCAGACGTCCGCAGCTCAGACGCCCGTAGCCGTCACGGACTTCGCGACCTCCAGCATCGCGTCGTTGCCCGCCCTCGCCGCCGCGAGCTCCGGCTGCTTCAGCCGGATCAGCTCCTGCTCGTACGCGGACTCGACCGTGAACCAGACGCCCACCACGTTGACCCGCGCCTTGCACTCGACGTCCGCGGTGGCGGTGGCGATCTCCTCGGCCGACGGGGTCGCGGTGGCGCCCCAGCGCGGGTCCTTCAGCGCGTCCCCGGGCGTGCCGTAGGAGTACCCGCGCTCGGTCATGCAGCGCGACCAGTCCCGGAAGACGGCCAGCACCCGCGGGTCCTGCCGCGAGCGCTCGAAGCCCTCGTAGTTGATCCCCATCGCGACCTCGGCGTCCCGCCCGGTGCCGCCGCGCGCGGCCAGTTGCCGCTGCGCGTCCGCGATGCACCCGCCGGACGGCAGCTGCTTGTCCCGGTACTCGGCGGCGGTGCCGGGGGCGGGCCTGCCGTCCGGACCGAGGCCGGCGCCGAGCACGGTGGTGACGTCGGGGCTGAGGGACGGCGCCGCGCCCGGCTTCTTCCCGCGGTCCCGGTCCGGCGAGTGGTAGCCGTTCGCGGAGACGTCGGAGATCTCCACCGGGTCGTACCGGTGGGTGGTCTGGGTCGTGGTGGGCGCGGTCGGGGTCGGCGCGGAGTAGTCCAGGCCGAACCCCCGTACGCACCGGGTGACCAGCACGCCCTGGGCGGCGTCGAGCTGCCGGAACTGCTCCCCGCTCAGCAGGTACGCCTCGATCGGCAGGGTGCGGTCGTCGACCCGGCTCAACCGGGGGACGTCGCCGATCGGCGGCGGCTCCATCGGAGCGAGCGTGGTGGACGGCGGCGGCGGCGGCGCGGCGGTGGTTCCGGCGGGACCGGAGGCGCAGCCGGCGGTCAGGGCCAGGGCGGCGGTCAGAGTGGCGGTCAGCAGCAGGACCGGCAGCGGGCGGCCGCGGCGCGGGGGTGTCATGCGAGGCTCCTCGGGCACCCGCCCGCGCGGTGCCGCGGGCGGCTGGGCGGGCAGTACGGCGGGTGGGTCGGCGGGGCGGGAGCGACCCGGGTGCCGGGCCCCGAGCGGATCGGGGCCCGGCACCCGGGTCGGTGCTGGTTAGAGGGTTTCCCAGCTCTGCGAGTGGTTGTTGTTGCGCATGTTGACCGAGCCGCCGTTCCACGACACGTAGCCCAGGTTCGCCGACTGGTCGTGCGGGACGAACTGGTTCGGGCCGCTGTCGCGGATGCTGAACTCGCGGTAGTGGATGCGGAGGTTGTGGTAGTGGTCCATGTTCCACACCGAGGCGGCGTTGTTCAGGACGGGCTGGCCGTTGCCGGCGCCGCCGCCACCGAAGGTGCCGTCGTAGTTGCCGAACTCGCCCTTGCCGAACTTGGCGCCCTGGAGGTTCGGGCTGTAGTAGAGGCACGCGTCGCCGCTGACGCAGCCGCCGCTGCTGGCGAAGGCCGGCGCGGAGGCGCCGAGGAGCACCGAGCCCAGGGTGGCCGCGGCGAGTACGCCGGCCGCGATCTTCTTCTTCATGTTCATGCCTCTCCATCGGTGGATCGGGAATTCCGTGCGCCTTCGCCGTTGAGGCGCCGGTCGATTTCCCGGATCGGTTCCGGGCTGTGCACCGCCCGACGAGGAACGACTGTGCCGGAACGGCCGGGCCGGTTCGAGGGGGGAAGCGGGCTTTGAGACGTCTCACCCGCTCGCGAGCCGCTGAGCTGGGGTTTGAGAAATGGTCTGGACCAATCGTGAGACGCCGTCATTCCGGATCGAGGGCGATTCGTTCGGTTGCTCCCCGATCTCCTTATTCGCCACGGGTGTTCCGTCGTGGGAGAACTTCTGACGGAATATCAGGCGGTCCGGGCGGGGGAAATCTTTTCGATTCCGGAAGCGGAATTCAATATTCCGAGCGTTGGGGGAACTCGCCGTCGTCACCGGCCATCGGCCGGGGGCGGCCCCGCCGGTGCGAGGATGGGCCACCGCCCCCATCCCGACAGAACAGGAACCGGAACATGGAACGCGTCCTCGGCATCGGCGGCTACTTCCTGCGTGCCACCGACCCGGCGGCCCTGGCCGCCTGGTACCGCGAGAGCCTGGGCCTGGACACGGACGAGCACGGCCTGTGGCAGCAGGAGCAGGGGCCGACCGTCTTCGCGACCTTCGAGGCCGCCACCGACTACTTCGGCGCCCGCAGCCAGCAGAGCATGCTGAACTTCCGCGTCCGCGACCTCGGCGCGATGCTCGCCCAGCTCCGGGCCGGGGGCGCCGACGTTGCGGAGGACGTGCAGGAGATGGAGGGCGTCGGACGGTTCGCCTGGGTCACCGACCCGGAGGGCAACCGCATCGAGCTCTGGCAGCCCGCCGGCTGAGCTGTTCCGGCGTCACGCCGGCGTCACGCCGGCGTCGTGCCGGAGTCGCGCCGGACGGGAGCGGGTCGGCCTCGGCCCGCTCCCGTCCGTCAGCTCGTCAGCCTGTCAGGTCGTCAGCTCGTCAGGTCGGCTCAGGCCACGACGCCCTCGACCACCGACAGCACCGTCGAGGTCGGGATCACCCGGGACAGCCGCAGGCCGGCCCGCCCGAAGAGCTCCGTGAAGTCGGCCTCGGTCCGCTCACGCCCGGTGAGGGAGGCCATCATCATCAGGTCCAGCGCCTTCGACTGGTGGGGGACGTTGCCCGGCGGCACCACGGCGTCCAGGACCAGGACCCGGCCGCCCGGCCGCAGGGCGCGTCGGCAGTGGCCGAGCAGGGTCACGCAACTGTCGTCGTCCCAGTCGTGGGTGATCCGCTTGAGCAGGTGGACGTCGCCCGACGGCACGGAGGAGAAGAAGTCGCCGTCCTGCGGCGTCCAGCGGCCCGCGATCTCCCCGTGCGCGTCCAGCCGGTTCCCGGCGAGGACGTGCGAGCGGTCGTAGAGCACGCCCTCCAGACCGGGGTTGCGGCGCAGCACCTCCAGCAGCAGTCCGCCGTGGCCGCCGCCGATGTCCACGACGGTTCCGCTCGCGGGGAAGTCGTAGGCGGCCGCGATCGGGGCGTTCTCCGGATCGGACATCGCCGCCATGCCCACGTGGAAGACGGCGGCGGTGCGCTCGTCCTTGGCGAAGTGGTCGAAGAACGGCATGCCGAAGAGCTTCTCGAATGCGGTGGCGCCCTCGGTCAGACAGTGCGTCAGCTCTCCGGCGGGCCCCCACATGGTGCGGTCGGTGAGCATCCCGATCGCTGTCCGCGCCGAGTGCGGGACATCGCTGCGCAGCGCCTGCCCGGCCCCGGTCAGGGCGAAGCGGCCCTGTTCGTCCTCGGTCACGATGCCCCGGGTGGCGAGCAGCCGCAGCACCCGGTGCAGATTGCGGGCGTCCGTGCCGGTCGCGGCGGCGAGCTCGGCGGGGAGGGTGGGCCCGGCCGCGAGGTGGTCGGCGACCCCGACCTCGGCGGCGGCCCGGAGCGCGGCGGGGAACAGGAATCCGAGCGCCTCGTCGATGAGGAAGGCGGCGGAGGCCCGCAACGCCTCCTCGTGTTCGCCCGCCCCGGCCTGGCCGGCTCCGGCTGCCTCGGCCCGCTCGCCGATCGCTCGACCGTCGTCGTTACTCATGCCGTCCTCCTATTGCGGTAGCTGTCGCCGGGGCGGATGCCGCTGCCCGGCCGTCCGCCCCGGAGACTGCCCATGAGTAACCGCTCCGACACCCAAAGCGACGCCCCTCCGTCCCCCTCCCTCCCTCTCCCGTCCCCGACGACAGCCTCGAAGAGCCCGTCGGCACGGTGTTCCTCTCCCTGGTCCGCCGACACCCCGTTCGCCGCGTCGTCGGGAAAACCGTTTGAGCCCGGACCGACCCTGTGGCAGGCTCGTCCGCCGTGAACGATCTCCGGGGGACGGCCCCGGCCGGCAGTGGCAGTGTGTGCGACGGAGGACGGATGGCATCGGTCAAGCAGGTCCAGATCACCTTCGACTGCGCGGAACCCGAACGGGTCGCGCGGTTCTGGTGCGAGGTGCTGGGCTACGTGGTCCCGCCGGCGCCGGAGGGCTTCGCCTCCTGGGCCGACTACGACCGCAGCCTGCCGAGCGAGCGCCAGGGCGCCGGCTTCGTCGCGCAGGACCCCGAACGCGTGGGCCCGCGCCTCTACTTCCAGCGGGTCCCCGAGGGCAAGGTCGTCAAGAACCGGCTCCACCTCGACGTCCGCGTCGGCACCGGCCTCGTCGGCGAGGAGCGCGTCGCCGCCCTCGAAGCCGAGTGCGCCCGCCTGGAGGCCCTCGGCGGGACCCGCCTCTACCTGCTGCGCGCCGACGGCTACAACGAGTCCTGCCTCGTGATGCAGGACGTCGAGGGCAACGAGTTCTGTCTCGACTGACCCCCCGCGTGATCGGGCGCACCGACCGCCCCGCCGACCGTCGCTCGCTGGGGGCACGCACCGGCCGGTCCGGTCCTGACGGGACCGATGCTCCGCCTCCGTGCAACCGGTCAGCCGGTCAGCCGGTGCCGTCCGCTGCCAGCATGCGGAAGTCGTACGACCGCGGCAGCGGCAGATCGGCCCCGGCGGCGCCGGCCGCACTCCGGTGGGCGAACCAGAGTTCGTGCAGGGAGCCCTCGCCTTCGCGGACGTCGGCCAGTTCGATGCCCTCCCGGAGCAGCCTGCCGCAGCGCTCCACATCGCCGGAGTCGAGTGCGGCGCGCGCCTCGGCCCAGCGGACCCGGCCCAGTGGGCGCTGGGCTTCGGGCAGGGCGGCGAGGAGGCGCAGGACTTCCTGCGGCGCTCCGGCACGCAGCAGGACCGCGGCGCTCTCCAGGACCAGCGGCACCAGGGCGGGCTCCAGCCGAAGGGCCTCGCGGTAGGCCCGGGCGGCCTCGGTGAGGTCACCGGCGCGGTCGGCGAGGGCGGCGAGGTTGCGCCAGGCCCAGGCGGTGGGGCGGCTGTCGATCGAGCGCAGCCAGCTCTCGCGGGCCTCCTCCGGGTCTGCGGCGTAGGCGCGCAGGACGCCGAGGTGCAGCAGGGCGAGCCAGCCGTCCGCGTCCCGGAGCGGCTTCTCCCAGGCGGGGTCGATCTGGTAGGAGGCGGGTGCCTGCGCCGGCTCGGCCGGGGTGAGGCGCCCGTGGGCGAGGAGCTCCAGCCACGGCTCCTGTTCGGGGCCGAGCGTCGTGTCGGGGAACGGCGTGCCGGACGGTGCGAAGGAGGGCTCGCCGGCGTGGGCACGCCGGTGGCGTTCCAGGGCTCCCCAGCCGGAGCCGGTCGACAGGATCTTGCCCGGTTCCTGGTCCACCCACGCCGCGGCGGAGGCGAGTTCGGCGTCCAGGACGCTCTGCGGGACGAGTGCGTCGACGCCCGCGCGGGCCGCTTCGCGGGCCGTGGCCCAGTCCTCGCCGTGGACGTCGGCGGGGTCGGCCGCCAGGAGCCCGTAGGCCTCCACCCAGGACCAGCGGGCGCCGGCGGGCATCGGCACGTGTTCGAGCTGGGTGCGGGCCAGGCCGGCCTGGATCTCCAGGTAGGCGTTCCCGGGCCCGGACAGCCAGTCCTGCCAGTGTCTGCCTCCCTCGCCCTGCCCCCACAGGAACAGCTTCCGGCCGCGCAGCCGGTCGGTCGACACCTGGACCAGGCCTTGGCCGCCCCCGTCGAGTGCGGCGATCCAGCGCCTGCTGCCGTCGGGGACGTCGAAGAAGTAGTCGGCCGCGTCCGGGGACCGCGTGGTGCGGGTCAGGTCCCGCCCGTCGGGGGCGGGCAGGGCGACATGGCGGACCCGGCGGTCGTAGGAGAACTGCCACGCGGCGTCCGCGGGGGCGAGCACCCGCACGTCGGGTGCCTCCGGCACGGCGATGTTCGACCACCAGTACATCGGCACCGTGGTGTCGCGCGGGTTGGTGATCCGGACGTGGACGAGCAGCACCTGCGAGTCGTCCGGCAGGTAGGCGTCGATCTGGAAGACCACGCCGCGGATCCGCTCGTACTCCCACATCCGGAGCACGGGGGTGCCGTCCGGGCGCAGCACGCGGGCGGCGTGCAGGGGTTCGCAGGTGGTGGGGGCGTGGCCGATGGTGCCGATGTTCCACTCCACGCCGCCGGCCAGCCAGGCGCCCCGCAGTGCGAGGTTGGCGGGCTGGAACACCGGGTTGCGGAAGAGCAGTTCGCGTCCGGTCGGCTTGTGGACCAGTGACCGGAGCCGGCCGCCGGCGCCGAGCAGGAAGGTGGCCCGCAGGGTGGCGTTCTCGAGGACCGCGGCCGGGTGTTCGGCGGGTGCCCGTTCGCGGGTGTAGCCGTCCTGCATCAGGTACGGCATGACGGACGGCACCCGGCCGTAGCCGATGTTGTGCCGCATCTCGTCGTCGGCCTGGCTCGCGTCGGCGACCTCGTGGAGGTCGGCGCCGGCGAAGAGCGGCGGAAGGGGGTTGACGGGGCCGACCGGGGCGGTCGGCAGGGTCAGCGTGGTCAGCCGCAGCTCACTCATCTGTGTTCTGCCTCTTCGGAGTCTGGTGGTGGCTACCGGGCCGGGCCCCCGGGCAGGGGGCCACGGGCCTCGGCCGGTGGGCTACTTGACGCTGCCGGAGGTCAGTCCGGCCTTCCAGTGGCGCTGGAGCAGGAGGAACATCACGACGATCGGGACGACCGACAGCAGCGCGCCGGTGATGATCAGGTTGTAGGGGACGGTCTGGCCGCGCTGTTCCTTCCAGGCGACCAGCCCGACGGTGACCGGCTGCAGCCGGTCGTTGGCGAGCATCAGCGACGGCAGCAGGTAGTTGGTCCAGATGGTCACGAACTGGAACAGGAAGATGGTGACCAGTGACGGCTGGAGCACCCGCAGCGCGAGGGACCGGAAGATCCGGAACTCGCCCGCCCCGTCGATCCGGCCCGCCTCCAGCAGTTCGTCCGGTACGGCGGCGGCGGCGTAGATGCGTGCGAGGTAGACCCCGAACGGGCTCACGATGCTGGGGATGAAGACGGCCCAGAAGGTGTTGACCACGTGGGTCGCCGAGAACATCAGGTACAGCGGCAGCGCGAACAGCGGGGCCGGGACGAGGATCGCGCCGAGGACGGTGTTGAACACGGCCTCGCGGCCCCGGAAGGTGTACTTCGCCAGGGCGTAGCCGGCCATGGCGGAGAGCAGCGTCGCCACGACGGCACCGCCCACCGCGTAGAGCAGGCTGTTGAGCACCCAGCGTCCGAAGATGCCGTCCTGGACGCCGAGCAGCGTGGAGACGTTGTGGACCAGTTCGATCCGTCCGGCGAACCAGAAGCCGTTGCTGGAGAAGAGGTCGCTGCTGCTCTTGGTGGCGGAGACGACCAGCCACCAGACCGGCAGCAGGGAGTACACCGCGGCGAGTACGAGGACGGCGACCACCCCGGCGCGCCCGGCCGGGTTCGAGGCCTTCGCCGGGGACTTCATCGGGACCTTCGCCGGGGCCTTCGCCGGGATCCTCACCGGGGCCTTCACTGGGAGCCTCCACGCTTGTTGACGAACCGCATGAACCCGAAGGACAGCACGAAGATCACCAGGGCCAGGATCACCGACCGGGTCGCCGCCGCGTGGTAGTTGTTCGCCGCGACCTCGTTCTGGGCGGCCATGATCGGCGTCCAGCTGCTGGAGAGGTTGGGCGCGACGGCCTTCATGATGACGGGCTCGTTGTACAGCTGGGCCATCCCGATGATGGAGAACACCGTGGTCATCACCAGGGCGGGGCGGACCATCGGGATCTTGATGTGCCAGGCGAGCCGCCAGCCGGTGCAGCCGTCCAGCTCCGCCGCCTCGGTGAACTCGCCCGGGATCGCCTTCAGCGCCGAGTGGATGACGATCATGTTGTAGCCGGTCCAGCCCCAGGTCAGCATGTTGCCGACCGACCAGGGCAGCAGGCCGTCGGAGGTGAAGTCGACGTGCAGGCCGACATGGCCGAGTGCGGCGGCGATCGGGCTGACGTCGGGCTGGTAGAGGAAGGACCACATCAGGCCGCCGATGACGCCCGGGACGGCGTACGGAAGGAAGAAGCTGAGCCGGAAGAACCGCTTGGCGGGGGTGCGGCGGGCGTCGAGCAGCAGCGCCAGCAGCAGGGCCAGGCCCAGCATCAGCGGCACCTGGACGATGCCGATCAGCAGCACCCGGACGATGGAGGAGGTGAAGGCGTGGTCGGCCAGCGCGTCGGTGTAGTTGGACAGCCCGGTGAACACCGTGGAGGGCGGGGCGAGCCCGAGCCCGGAGCGGCGCGACTTGAAGAGGCTCTCGTACAGGGCGTAGCAGATCGGGGCGATGAACGTGAGGACGAACAGCGCGCCGAAGGGCAGCAGGAATCCTGACGGGGCCCAGCGGCGGCCGTCGGTCCGGCGGCGCCGGCCGGTGCCCGCGGCCGGCCGGGTCGGTGTCGGGACCGCCCCGGCGCGCTCCACGGAGCGCACCGGGGACGAGGTGGGGGAGGGGTGCATGATCAGCCGATTTCCATGCCCTGGGTCTTCATCTCCGCCACGGTCTGCGCCTGGGCGTCGGCCAGCGCGGCGTCCAGGCTGGTGCCGCCCGAGCCGGCCTTGCCGAGGCCGTCGCCGAGTGCGCCGGAGGTCTTGGTCATCACGGGGCCCCACTGGAAGCTCGGGTCGACGCGGCCGGCGCTCTCCTTGAAGACGTCGAAGATCTTCTGGTCGCCGTAGAACGGGTCCGGCTCGGCCAGCGCCGGGTTCTCCAGGCCCGACAGGGCCGCGGGGTAGATGCCGGTGGCCTTGATCAGATTGGTCACGCTGGCCTGGTCGGTGCCGAACCAGTGGGCGAACTCGACGGCCTCCTTGACGTGCTTGCAGCCCTTCAGCACGGCGTTGGGCGTGCCGCCGGCGTTGCCCGCGGCCGGGGTCGCGGTGTCCCAGACCGGCATCGGGGCGACCGCCCAGTTGCCGGAGGTCTGCTTGACGCTGTCGGCCAGGATCGGGGTGTACCAGACGGCGTTGACGTCCGAGAGGATCGTGCCGTCGCCCATGCCCTTGTAGAGCGCGGTGTCGAAGCTCGGCACGGTCTTGACCAGCTTCTTGTCGATCAGGCCCTGCCAGAACGCGGTGACCTTCTTCGTCGCCGGGTCGTCGAGGTCGACGGTCCACTTGTCGCCGCTGGTGCCGAACCACTTGGCGCCCGCCTGCCAGGCCAGGCCCGCGAAGTTGTACGCGTCGTTGCCGAAGTAGGTGATGTACGCGTTCGGGTCGGCCGCGTGGATGATCGCGGCGTCGGCGGCGTACTCGTCCCAGGTCCTGGGGGGCGTGGTGATGCCGTACTTGGCGAACAGGTCCTTGCGGTAGATCAGCGCCATCGGCGCGATGTCCACCGGCAGGGCGAAGGTGCGGCCGGCGACCCCGGACCGGGCGAAGGCCCAGGAGGCGTAGTCCTTCGCGTAGGGCGCGGCGGCGGCGGTCGCGTCCTGGAGCGCGCCGGCGGCGGCGAAGGTCGGCAGGGTCTCGAAGCCGACCGAGCCGACACAGGGGGCGTTGCCCGCCTTCACGGCGTTGAGCATCTTGGTGTAGCCGCCCTTGGAGCCGGGCGAGATCTTGCTGTAGGTGACGTGGATGCCGGGGTGGGCGGCGTTGAAGAGCTCCACGGACTTCTCGTAACCGGGGGCCCAGCCCCAGAACTCGATCGTGACCTGCCCGGAGGACTGGTCGGACGACGCTCCGGAGCTGCAGGCGGCGACGCCGGCCAGTGACGTGAGCGCCATGGCGAGGGTGGCCGCTCTGAACGGGCGCGACTTCATGGGGAGGTCCTCTCTACTGCCTACCGCGGACGGGGCTCTGCCCGGGTGCGGTGGTGGGGGACCCGCCGAACACTGCGGGTGGTTAGTTCGGCTAGTGTGTTAATTAAGAATGACGCTGTCAAGAGGTTCGCCGGACCGTTGTGGGTGCGGCCGGTGCGGCCCGGCAAATCCGACAGAAGACACCAAAGCTCGCCGTGGAGCCGGGATTTGGCCCGATCCGGCACGTCGCCGACGGTCCCGCGACGCGCTTGCGCGACCCGGCGGGCGCCCCGCGATCACCGGCCGTTTCATGGGTTAATTCAGATGGTGCATCAACTAACATGGTTTGGATCAGTACGGCCTGGCAGGCCCTGGAACGAGGAGACCACGTGCGGCAAGAGCAGCGCGGCAGCACCGGCACGGGCGCCGGAACGGCCGGCCACACCCACCCGGGTACGGCCTCCCCGGCGGTGAGCGGCATCATGGCGGGCTACCCGGAGCCGGCCGACAAGGCCTCGCTGCGCCGCACCAACCTGAGCGTGATGCTGCGCCACCTGCGCGAGAGCGGCGCGCAGTCGCGCACCCATCTCGCCGCCGCGACCGGTCTGCCGAAGGCCACGGTCTCGGTCCTGGTCGCCGACCTGATCCAGCGCGGCCTGGTCCGCGAAGGAGAGCTCGACCGCGCGGGCACGGTCGGCCGCCCGCACCGCATGGTCGAGCTCGACGGCCGCTGGATCTGCGGCATCGGCGCCGAGATCGGCCCCGACCACATCACCGTGCTCGCCCTCGACCTGCGGGGCGCGATCGTCCACGAGGACCGTCGCGCCATCGACGTGCCCGCGCTCACCCCGCAGGCGGCCCTGCGGGAGGTCGCCGACCTCGTCGCGGACTGCCTCAGCGCGACGGCCGAGCGCGGAGTGCACGCCATCGGGGTCACCCTCCTCACCCAGGGATCGGTCGACGCCGCTTCCGGAACGGTCGCCGTGGCCACCAACTTCGGCTGGCGCGGCGTCCAGGCGGCCCGTGAGCTGCGCACGCGGCTCGGCCGGGGCGCACCGCCCGTCCTGGTCGAGAACGACGCCGAGTCCGGCGCCCTCGCCGAGTACCTGGCCGCCCCCAGCGCCGACGTCCGGGAACTCGTCTACGTCACCGGCGGAATCGGTGTGGGTGGGGCGAGCATCTCCGGCGGCAAGCTGCTGCGCGGGTCGGAGGTCGGGCACATGAAGCTCGACCGGCTCGATCGGCCCTGCGCGTGCGGCCGGACCGGCTGCTGGGAGGTGGCCGTCGGCCTCCAGGCCTTCCTCGACGCGGCCGCGGACCCCGCGGACCGGGTGCACGACCTGTCGATCGACCTGGCCGAACGGCTCGGCGACCTGCTCGGCCGGGCCGACGCCGGGGAGCCGCGCACCCTCGCCGCACTCGCCGGCATCGCGGACGACCTGGCGCTCGGACTCGGCATCCTGGTGGACGTGCTGAACCCGCCCAGGATCGTGCTCGGCGGGTACTTCGCCGTGTTCGGCCGCTACCTGGTGGACGCGGCGCAGCGGGTCCTCGACGGGCGCAGGATCGCGCCCACCTCCGGGCGGGTCGTCGTGACCGCCTCGGAGCTCGGGCTCTCGAACGCGGCCCGCGGCGGTGCGCACCTGGCACTCGAGGGGATCTTCCAGGACCCGTCCGTCGTGCCGGTTCGGCCGGTCGAGGCGGAGGGCGACGCCTGGCCGGTCTGATGGCCCGTCCGGTGTCCATGGTGGTCGGGTCCTCTTGACTTCGGCACCGGGCGCTGCCACCGTTTGCTTCAAGTTGCTTCATTAGACCAACAAATGAGCAACTTGATGCAGAACCTTGCTGCAGGTCCCGGCAGGATCGGAACAGGCGATCGTCGGACCGGGTCAGTACACCTGTCCGCTCCAGCGGAGTGCCCACCTGCGCAGCCCCTGTCCGGTGGCCGTGGCCGACGGGCCCGGTCGGCGAGCGCCCGAGCCGACACACACCGGCTCGGGGCCTCCCGTCCCCCGGCGGACCCGCGCCGGTCGTTCCGTTCGCACCGCTCCCGGACGGCCGGAGCCGTCGTTCACGGTCTCCCCCCACACCGCGTGTTGCCCCAGAAGGAGTCCCTGTGTCCGCTCCCCCTCGCAGAGCACTGGCAGCGGTGCTCACCGCGGCCGCCCTGACGCTGACCGGCGCTGTCGCCGCCTCACCCGCGGCGGCGGCCCCGCCCACCGCCGCCTCCCCCGCGGCGGCGACCCCGCCCACCGCCACCTACACGATCGGCGTCGGGAAGCCGGTGCCGTACGCGCACCCGACCGACACGCCGGCCTCCCCGTACATCGACAAGGACGGCACGTTCTACTTCCAGCAGTCGGCCGCCCTGTACGGCAGCACCCAGCCCCGGTACTGGGACTTCTTCACCGGGACCGACTTCGACACCGCGTCCCGGTCGAGCGCGATCAGCGACGCGGTGAACCCGAACAACGCGAACGACAGGAACAACGACACCACCTGGCGCTGCAACAACAGCCCGACCGGCCTGACCGCGACCGTCGCGGTGGGCAGCACCAGCTACTCCCAGAAGAACTTCTGCGACCTGTCGGGTGTCTGGGTCGACCCGGACACCGGTGACTGGTACGGCCTGGTGCACAACGAGTTCACCCCGTCGCCGTTCGGCGACGGCATCCACTACGACGCGATCGACTACGCGGTCTCCAAGGACCAGGGGAAGACCTGGACCATCAAGGACCACGCGCTGACCTCGCCGTACTCCACGACCCGCAACGACACGGCGCAGTTCCCGAACCAGACGTACTACTACGGCGACGGCGACCAGCGGTTGTTCGTCGACACCGCCTCGGGCTACTTCTACGTCTTCTACGGTTCGCGCATCGTGGAGAAGAACGGCAACTGGAGCGACAGCCTCGCGCACGTCGCCCGCGCCCCCATCTCCGGGAAGATGGCGGCCGGCTCCTGGCAGAAGTGGTACGACGGCTCCTGGTCGCAGCCCGGCGTCGGCGGGCTGGAGAGCAACCAGGTCCCGGTGGACGCCTCCAGCAGCACCGGCTACACCCCCGTCCAGGGCGACTACAGCCCCTCCAACACCGGCACCGCGGCGCAGCAGATCGCGGCCGGCAAGCTCCCCCCGAAGTCCCCGCTGTTCGTCATGAACGTGGCCTACAACGCCTATCTGAAGCTCTACATCGGTGAGCCGGAGGCCGTGTCGGGCACCGCGCCGCAGCGGTTCTACGTCACCGACGACCTCTCCACCCAGAAGTGGTCCCTGATCGGCGACACCGGCGGCTACACCTCCAACTCCTGGTACCGCTGGTTCCTCGACGGCGCGAACCGGACCAGCTCCACGATCGTCGGCAGGACGTTCCGCTCCTACTGCTCGATCGACTGCTCCAACGGCTCCTCCGGTGAGTACGTCGACATCACCCTCGGCGCCTCCGCCCTCGCCGCCGCACCGGTCGACGAGACCAGGACCTACCGGATCGGCAGCGGAGGCGGCCGCGTCCTCGCCCAGGTCTCCGGCAGCACCGCCACCACCTCGGTGGCCGCCGCGACCGGGTCCGCCCTGGAGTCGTGGGTCTTCACCTCCAACAGCGACGGCGCCTACAAGGTCGTCAACTCCTCGACCGGCCAGCTGCTGGGAGTGGACGCCGGTACCACCTCGGGTCGTGCGTGGGGCGCCCGGCCGACGGTCACCCCCGCCGGACCTGGCGGTCCGACCGTCGGGCAGCAGTGGTTCGTCATCCCCGGGAAGTCCGCCGACAACACCGCCACCGGGACGGTCCGTCTCGTCAACCGCTACAGCGGTCTGGTGATCGGCCTGTCCTCGACCACCGGCCGGCTCGCCGAGACCACGCCCACCCGCAGCTGGAACGACACCGGCGGCAACCCGGTCGGTGGCTCCCGCACCGCGAGCGAGCAGACCCTGACGCTGACCGCGACCGGGGCCGCGCCCGAGGCCGTCACCTTCACCGGCCCCGGCAACCAGACCGGCAACGTCGACATCGCCGTCTCGCTCCAGCTCACCGCCACCGACTCCGTCGGCAAGCCCCTCACGTACTCGGCGACCGGTCTGCCCGCCGGCCTGTCGATCAGTCCCGCCGGCCTGGTCACCGGCACGCCGACCGCCGCCGGATCCTCGACGGTCACCGCCACTGCCTCCTCCGGCACCGGGAGCGGCACGACGTCCTTCACCTGGACGGTCGGCCCGGCGCTCAGCGGCACCCACACGCTGACCGCTTCGGGCCGGGCACTGGACGACCCGAACCACTCCAAGAGCCAGGGCACGCAGTTCGTCACCTGGACGCCCAACGGAGGCACCAACCAGAACTGGGTCCTCACCCGGCAGGCGAACGGCAGCTACCGGATCGTCAACGGCCTCTCCAACCTGTGCATGGACGTCAGCGGCGGCTCCACCGCGGCCGGTGCGAAGGTCATCCAGTGGACCTGCACCGGAGGCGCCAACCAGCAGTGGGTGGTCACCGCCGTCGCCGGCGGCTACACGATCGCCTCGAAGAACAGCGGACTCCTGCTGACCACGGCCTCGCTCTCCGACGGCGCCCTGGTCACCCAGCAGCCCGACACCGGCTCCGCCCTGCAGCACTGGACCGTCGGCTGACGGTCCGACCGCGAGGGCGGACCTGACCGGTCCGACCGACGGGCCCTGCGGATCTCCGTCCGCAGGGCCCGCTCAGGCGCCGAAGTTCAGCGCGTACAGCGAGCGCACCAGGTCGGCGGTGACGAAGTCCATCGGGACGGTGCCGAGCACCGGACGGGTGGAGCGGTCCAGGCCGCCGAGGTAGCCGCGCAGCCTGGGGGTGATCGCGTCGGCCGCCTGGCGGGGCCAGAGGCCCCAGCCGGAGCTGGAGGTGAAGGTGACGAAGAGCCGCTGCGGGTCGGTGGCCGCCCGGGCGGCGGTCAGATGGGCGGAGACCTCGGGCCACTTGCGCGAGTTGAGGTCGAAGACGGTGCCGATGTCGTAGTCGTCCTCGATGTCGGTGCGCCCGCCGCCCCAACGGATGCCCGGCAGACCGGAGTTGTCCGCGAGGAGGACGACCCGGCCGCGGACCTCGCCGATCGCGGGGATCCGGTCCTCGGTCCGGAACAGGCCCGGCCAGCGCCGCTGGTAGTCGGCGAAGAGGGCGCCGAACTCGGTGTCGGGGACGGTGGAGTACTCCTGTTTGACCCGCATCACCAGGGCCTCGCCGGGGTGGGCGGCGAGAAAGGCCTGGCACTGGTTGAGCACGTCGCCGAAGAAGACCTGCTGGAAGACGGGCCCGTGGTGGATCGCGAGCACCCCGTCGATCGCCCGGCAGCGGATGTCGAGGAACCTTACCCCGGCTGCCAGTTGATCGGGCAGCGCCAGGGTCTGCGTCTGGGTCAGCGGGCCGCCGTACAGCGAGCAGGTGTCGTGGGTGCCGGGGAGGGTGAGCCGGGCGAGCGGCAGCCGCGGGTCGACGGCGGCCAGCCAGTCGGCGCCGCCCGGCACGTCGGCCGCCCGGGCGCCCGGCGAGCCGACGGCCAGGCCGCCCGCGGCGAGCGCTCCGAGCACGGCCCCGCGGGCGAAGGCCCGGCGGCTCATCGTCGTACGCATGGTCAAGGACACGGTGCGGTACCCCCGTTGGGTGTGCGGGGACAGGGACGGAACGGGCGGAACGACTGACCTGCCCATTGTCGGCACCCCGCCCCGGTTTGCCCAGAGGCGGGGCGGACCGGTTGCCGCAAGCCCGGCGCCCCGCCCCCGGAAGGCCGGGGACGGGGCGCGGGTGTCGAGGCGTGCGGGGGTCAGCCGCGGGTGATCACGAGCTGGCTGGAACCGTCCGGCAGGCCGGCGATCGCGGCGCGCTGGGCGGGGAAGACGCTAGCGCCGTACGGGCCCTGGACGGCGCCGAAGCCGGACCAGTTGCCGTTGGCGAAACGGGTCTTGTGGTACGCGTTGCCGTCACCGCCGACGACCGCCACCTGCGAGGAGCCGTCGGGCAGACCGGCGATGCCGACCGTCCGCGCGGCCATGGTGGGGGTGCCGTTGCCGGGCAGCGCGGCCCAGCCGGACCAGTTGCCGTCCGCGAACCGGGTCTCGTGGTAGAGGTTGCCGTCGCCGCCGATGGCCAGCACCTGGGAGGAGCCGTCCGGCAGGCCCGCGATGGCGACCCGGCCGGCCGCCATCTGCGGCGTGGTCACACCGGGGAGCGCGGCGAAGCCGGACCAGTTGCCGTCGGCGAACCGGGTCTGGTGGTAGACGTTGCCGTCGTTGCCGATGGCCAGTACCTGGGAGGAGCCGTCCGGCAGCCCGGCGACGGCGACGTCCCCGGCCGACATGGTCGGGGTGCCGATCCCGGGGAGCGCGGCGAAGCCGGACCAGTTGCCGTCCGCGAACCGGGTCCGGTGGTAGACGTTGCCGTCGCCGCCGACGGCCAGTACCTGGGAGGAGCCGTCCGGCAGGCCCGCGATGGCGGCCCGCCGCGCGGCCATGGTGGGCGTCCCGTTGCCGGGGAGCGCGGCGAAGCCGCCCCAGCCGCCGTTCGCGGCGCGGGTCCCGTGGTAGAGCAGGCCGTCGAGGCCGATGCCGAGCTCCTGCGAGGAGCCGCCCGGCAGTCCGGCGATCGCCACCTCGGAGCCGCGGAAGATGCCCGCCCCGCCCGTCAGCGGGCTGAAGCCGGGCCAGTTGCCCGAGCTCTGGCGCACGCCGAGGAACATCCCCGAGGACTGGGACGGCGGGGCGCCGTTCAGCTGGACGTCGAGGTAGTCCTGGTCGATCCCGATCGAATAGCCGCCCCAGGTCTCCGGGGCCGGCGGCGACGCGTACTGGTGGGCGCGCTGGTGGTTGGACCAGTAGCCCGCCGGGATCCACGGGTCCTCGGTGTCCTCCCGGCCGTTCCAGTTGGCGCTGAAGACGGCGTCGGGCATGGTGTAGGCGCTGTTGCCCGCGTTGGCGACGAGGTCCTTGACGCCGGAGGAACTGCTGCTGTAGACGCCGGAGTTGTAGCCCCAGGCGTGCAGCTCGTTGGTCCAGGCGGTGAGGAAGGCGAGCACCGCGCCGGTGTACTGCGGCGTGGTGTAGGCCTCCATGTCGTAGTAGAGGACCGCGCCGGGGGAGAAGCCGAGGCTCTGGGCCTGGGCCGCCGCGTCGGCGGCGGCGTTGGCGCCCTCGGTGGCGGGGGCGGTGATCTTCGAAGCCTGCACGCCGACGTACAGCGGCATGAAGGCCCAGCCGGCGGACTGCTGCTGCTGGACCCAGGAGGCCGTGAGGTTCGGCTGGGCGCAGGCCCGCTTGGACCCGCCGATGTAGATGCCGACCGCCCGGTACGGGGAGGAGGCCATCCACGCGTTCATCGCGGCACCGGAGGGCGCCGTACAGGCGTCGAAGCCCTTGCCGGTGTAGTTGGTCGCCGACGCGGGTATCGCGGCGGCGGCAGCGGGTGCGGCAGCCGGAGCCGCGGCCCGCGCGGAGTCGGCCGGCGCGGCCTGGGCCGCCGAGGAGCGCGGCGCGACCGGTGTCCGCGACCCCGACCCGGCGGGCGCCGGGGTCGGCGCGGGCTGCCGCTGCGGCGCGGGGACGAGCCCGGCGCCGGTGATGATCCGCCGCACCAGCGACTGGTCCGTGTCGTACGTGCCGGTCACCGCGACGACGCCGTCGTTGGCCCGGATGGTGTGCGCGACGGGGTTGGAGCCCTCCCGGTCCGGAGCCGCCGCGGCGGCGGGCTCGACCAGCAGCGCCTCGGTGCGGCCGATCAGGCGCGGCGGGCAGACCTGCTGGTCGCCCGGGTGGCCGAGGTACACGGCGTGCTGGTCGAAACGGACGCAGGCCTGCGGGTCGACCGCGAGGTCCACCACCGTCCAGGTCGAGGGCACTTGGAAGACGTGGCCCTGGTACGTCACCGCCTTGGTGTCCGGCCCCCCGGCAGGCGCGGCTCCGGCCGCGCCGACGCCGGGCGCCGTCATGAGGACGGCCACCGCGACGGCTGCGGCGCTGCGGAGCGCTGTGATACGGGACTTCACCCAGATCTCTCCTGACAATGGCGTAAGACCGCGCGCCGGGAAGTCGGCGACGCGGTATCGCCCGACACGATATCCAGCTCCGGACCGGATGATCGACACCCTTTCCCCCCGTCCGCCCGGCCGCCCCCCAAAAGCCCCTCCGTGTACACCCGTTCACCCCGCGGGGGAGCGACCCCGCGCGCCACCGGGACGCCGCCCGGCCGTCGTCGGGAGGCTTCGCCGGACCAGGGCGATTCGTGCACGGCCCAACGGTCGGACGCCCTGCGCCGACGACACCGCCGGGGCGGGCCCTGACGGCGCCGCCCCGGCGGGGGCTCGGGGGTGGGTCCGAGCTCCCCGCCGTCGCCCACCGCCCCCGGCAGGCAGAGCCGAACGGCTGACCCCGCGGGGTCGGTGCGCCGTACGGGGCGGTGCCCGCTGCCAGGCTCGTGGCAGGCTCCGGGGCCCGATCGGCCCCGGAGGAGACCACGGACGACAGGAGCACCAGATGCTGACCTCCACGCAGCTCCCGGGCGGGCTGAACTGGCTCGACCTGGGGACGCCCGATGTCGCCGCGGCAGGCGCCTTCTACCGGGGCCTGTTCGGCTGGGAGTTCGCCTCCGCCGGGCCGGGGGCCGGGGGGTACGGCTTCCTGCGGAAGGACGGCCGGACGGTGGCGGCCGTCGGCCCGCTGACCGAGCAGGGCGCGAGTTCCGCGTGGACGGTGTACTTCCGCACCACCGACGCCGACGCCACCACCAGGGCCGTCGAGGCCGCCGGCGGCCTCGTCCGCTTCCCGCCGACGGAGGTCTTCACGGCCGGACGGATGGCCGGTTTCACGGACCCGACCGGCGCCGAGTTCGCCGTGTGGGAGCCGCGCGACACGGACGGACTGGACCTCGTCAACGAGCCCGGCAGCGTGAGCTGGATCGAGCTCTACACCACCGACGCCGCGGCCGCGGGGAAGTTCTACGCCGGCGTCCTGGGCTGGGAGGGCACGGACCGGCCGATGGGCGGCGGCATCGTCTACAGCGTCGTCGGGCCGGCCGGTGGCGGGGGGACCGCGGGTGGCGGGGCGACCGCGCACGGCGGGATCCTGCAGCTGCAGCAGGTCCACCTGGACGCGGGTTCGACCTCCGAGTGGCACCCCTACTTCGAGGTCGAGGACTGCGACGCCGCCCTGGTCCGGGCCCGGGAACTCGGCGCCACCGTCATCATCCCCGCCATGGACGCCGCGGGCGTGGGCCGGCTGGCGATGTTCCTCGACCCGTTCGGGGCCCCGTTCGCCGTCCTCAGGAGCGCCGCCCGCTGACCCAGGACCGCTGACCCAGGACCGCCGACCCCGGCCTGCCGGGGTCGGCGGACGGGCCTACGGGAGCGTGGCGACATGCTCCCGCAGGAAGGCGCCGGCATGGGCGGCGGCCTCTTCCTTCGTCGCGTACCAGGTGCCGTCCCCGGCGGCGCCGCGTGTTCCGTCCGCGCCTTCGGCCGCCCAGGCCCAGCCGCCGGACAGCGGATCCTGCGTCAGTTCGGCCGTGCCGCCGAAGAGTTCGAGCACCGCGCCGGTCCGCGCCGTCGCGGCGGCGGGGCGGGGAACCGCGTCCGGCCACTTCTTGCGCGCGCCCTGGCGGGTGATGCCCCAGACCGTGCCCAGCTGCTCGTAGTTCGCGCCGTAGGAGCCGGCTGTCGCCGCCGCGAGCGCCGTCAGCTGCTTGACCTCCGTGTCGACCACCTTCCAGGCGGCGAGGACGGACAGCGTCACCTCGACCGGGTCCGCCTCCCACATACGGGCCGTGGACAGCCCGGACTGGCGGGAGCGGATGGCCGCCGCGAGTGGATCGAGGGCGTCGGTGAGGGCCTTGGTCAGCTCGGCCCGCTCTTCGGGGGTGATCTCGATCGAAGTCATGCGACAACTGTAGTTACCAAAATCCATCTCGACAACCTTTGTTACCGGATCGGGTGTCGGATGAATCACTCGCTCAGTCGGATCGTCGGCGTGCGAGGTGGACGACGATGTCGGCGGCGATCCCGACCGTGTCGGGCAGGGCCCGCTCGATCGCCTCGAACGCGCGCCGGCGGTCCTCCTGCGGCAGTTGGAGGTACGCCGAGACCGTCGACAGGTGGCCGATGTAGTCGGCGGCGCTCATGCTCCACCGCCGCTCGACGACGGCCTGCCGGACGTCGTGGAACGGCGGGGACCGTTCCAGCTCAGTGCCGGGCCACTGCATCGCCGCGTCCGGCGCGGTCCCGTCGGGGGACGGGACATCGTCGCTCTCCAGGAACGGCGCGCGGGCCGCCCGCACGGCCTCCTCCACGGCCGGGTCGGCCGGCTGGACCGGGCCGCCGAACGAGGCGAACACCCCGCCCGGCTCCAGCAACGCGGCCACGCGCGGCCACCGGCCGTCCGGGCGGGTCCAGTGCAGGGCCGCCGCCGCGTAGACCAAGCCGTACGTCCCACTGGGCCGCAGGTCCTCGAACGCGGCCTGCACGGTCGTCACATTCGCGGGCGCCGTACGGTTCAGCACGGCGAGCATGGCGGCGTCGGGCTCCGTGGCCGTGACCGCGATTCCGTGCCCGGCGAACAGCCGGGTCGCCTTGCCCGTCCCCGCCCCGATCTCCAGCGCCGTCCGGACCGGCCGGCCCGCGTACGCCGTCACCAGGTCGGCCAACTCCTCGGGATATCCCGGCCGGTACCTTTCGTAGGCCTCCGCGATCACGCCGAAGCCCAGTGCGCGAGCAGTCATGCCGAGCATCCTGGCACGACCTGGCCGGGCGGTGCGCGGCAATGACTCGGCGCCCCCGCGGGCGCCCGCCGCTCCTGGACCGCCGCCCTCGACCACTACCGGCAACTCCCCGCCCGCTGCCGAGCCCCCGTCACCCTCCTGGCATCCCTCGGCTCCACCCCACCCGACCCCGACACCCCGACCACCGCCCCGGTGAGCCCGACGGTTGCAGACCGAGCAGCCCCGCCCCCTGCCGAAGACCGCTCCGGGGACAGCGACCGCACGGCCTCGTTCGGGTGGTTGTCGGTGGGGCGGACGTCGAACCCGGTGCCGTGGTGATCGACGCGGGCTACAATCCGGGCAGTGTCGGGGATGTCGACTTCGAGAGCGTCCGGCACAGGGCGGGCCTGATTCACTCCCGTCCCCGGCGGTGTCGGTCCCATGACCAGCGCCATTCTGCCCGTACGGACGGTCGAGGCGGCGGAGCGTCAGCTCGTCCGGTCCTGACCCGGGATTTCGTCGGCCGGAACGGCGTCGGAACGGCCTCGGGTCGGCCGATGGGTGGATCATGGGTGGGGCTTCGCGCGCCCCGCGGTGCGGCGGATGAGATGGTGGGGCGCCACGGGTGGGATCGGCCGCGCTTTTGTGTGCGGCGGATGCTCCGTGGGCCGGCAGGTGGCACGATGCGATGCCGGAAGCGACGCTCAAGGAGAAGACAGCACCATGGCAACCGACTACGACGCCCCGCGCGACACCGGCGACGAGGGACGCGACGACAGTATCGAGGCTCTGAAGAACAAGCGGGACGACAAGCAGAGCTCCTCGGTGGACGTGGAGCCAGAGGCCGTTGAAGGGCTTGAGCTGCCGGGCGCGGACCTGTCCGGTGAGGAACTCACCGTGCGGGTCGTGCCGCTCCAGGCGGACGAGTTCACCTGTATGACCTGCTTCCTGGTCCACCACCGGGCGCAGCTCGCGGGTGAGGACAAGAACGGCCGGCCGATCTGCCGAGAGTGCGCGTCCTGACCTGAGCGCAATGTCCGGGCCGGCCGGGACCCCTGGGTCGCGCGGCCGGCCCGGGCCCGGCCCGGGGCGGGAGCCTCAGGCCAGGAAGCCCCGCAGCAGCGCGGCCGTCGCGGCGAGGTGTTCCTCGGTGGCGCGCCTGGCCGCGTCGCCGTCTCCGGTGAGGATCGCCCGGACCATGGCCCGGTGCTGTTCGGCGGCGTGCTCGATGTTCCGGTCCAGCATGGGGATGGCGTTGAGGAGGTCGTTGAGGCGCATTCTGGCCTCGGCGATGGCCGCGGCCAGGGTGGGGGAGCCGGTGAGTTCGCCGATGGCGAGGTGGAACCGCGAGTCGAGCTGGCGGTACTGGTCCGGCGGGGAGTCCTCCAGGTCGTCGAGGCGGCGCTCCAGGTGGGCCCGCTGGTCGGCAGTGAGGGTGCGGCGGGCGGCGGCCTCGGCTGCGCCGGCCTCCAGGACCTGGCGGTAGGTCAGCGCGTCCTCCAGTGCGCCGCCGAGGTCCCGGGCGGCCCGGCGGAGGTCGGCGACATCGGGTGCGGGCATCCGGTAGGTGACGAAGGTGCCGCCGTAGCGGCCGCGGCGGGGTTCGACGCAGTCGGCCTGCTGCAGGGTGCGGAGCGCCTCGCGCAGGGTCTCCCTGCTGACGCCGAGTCGTGCGGCGAGGTCCCGTTCGGCCGGCAGGCGGTCGCCGTGGCCGAAGACACCGAGCTTGATCGCCTGGAGGAGCCGTTCGACGGTCTCCTCGAAGGCGTTGCCGGTGCGGACCGGGCGGAAGATCGCGCCGGCCTGCCAGTCGAGTCGTGCCTGCTCACGTGCTTGGTCCAGGTCCACGCCCGGAATCGTACCTACGGGCGGGTGTCGGACCTCGTTGCGTTCCGTTCTCGGTGTCGGCCCTTGACGTGGCCCCGGCTCAGCCGGAACGATGCTGCTCACCCACCCAATGGTCTGGTTCCAGACCATTGAAGAGCCGTCCGACCGTCGAACCCGCCCGGCCGAGCGCGCCACGCCGTCGTGGCCCTGCCCGTCCCGGCACACCCTCAACCCCCTGGGGTGCCCATGACCGACGCACGCTCACCCGAAACCCGCGCAGACGAGCCACACGCGAGCGACCAGCCTTCCCCCACCGTGTTTCCGGAAAGCACCACCCCCGTTTCCGACGACGAACAACGCCTCCGCGAGCTGGGCTACACCCAGGAACTGGCCCGCTCGATGTCCGGCTTCTCCAACTTCGCCGTCTCCTTCTCCATCGTCTCGATCCTCTCCGGCTGCCTGACCCTCTACGGCACGGGCATGAAGACCGGAGGCCCGGCCCTGATCGTCTGGGGCTGGCCGGTGGTCGGCCTGTTCACCCTCTGCGTCGGGCTGGCCATGGCCGAGATCTGCTCCAGCTACCCGACGGCCGGCGGGCTCTACTACTGGGCCGCCAAGCTGAGCCGCAGCCGGGGGCCCGCGTGGAGCTGGTTCACCGGCTGGTTCAACTTCCTCGGCCAGGTCGCGGTCACCGCCGGCGTCGACTTCGGCGCCGCGTTCTTCACCAACGCCTTCCTCACGCTGCGCTTCGGCATCGAGGCCAGCCCCCTGCACACCATCGAGATCTTCGCCGTCATCCTGCTACTGCACGGCCTGCTCAACACCCGCGGCGTGCGCCTCGTCGCCCTCCTCAACAGCGTGTCCGTCTGGTGGCACCTGGTGGGCGTCGCGGTCATCGTCGGCGCCCTCGCCGTGCTCCCGGACCAGCACGCCCCGGCCTCCTTCGTCCTCACCGAGTTCGTCAACGGGACCGGCTTCCGGAACCAGTTCTACGTCGCGATGATCGGCCTGCTGATGGCCCAGTACACCCTCACCGGGTACGACGCCTCCGCGCACATGACCGAGGAGACGCGCGACGCCGCCCGCTCCGGCCCCCGCGGCATCGTCAACGCCATCACCGTGTCCCTGGCGGCGGGCTGGGTGCTGCTGCTCGGCATCACCTTCGCGATCCGCGACTACGACGGCGCGCTCAACAGCGACACCGGCGTCCCGCCCGCCCAGATCTTCATCGACGCGATCGGCTCCGGCGGCGCCCAGTTCCTGCTGCTGGTCGTGATCGGCGCCCAGTTCTTCTGCGGGATGGCCTCCGTCACCGCCAACTCCCGCATGATCTACGCCTTCTCCCGGGACGGCGCCCTGCCCGGCTCCCGGCTGTGGCACCGCATCGACCCGCGCACCCAGACCCCGACCAACGCGGTCTGGCTGGCGACCGGCGGCGCACTGCTGCTCGGCCTGCCCGCGCTCTGGAACACCACCGCCTACACCGCCGTGACCTCCATCTCCGTCATCGGCCTGTACATCTCCTACGTCATTCCGGTGTACCTGAGGCTGCGCCAGGGCGAGGACTTCGCCCCCGGCCCCTGGCACCTGGGACGGTGGAGCCGGCCGATCGGCATCCTCGCCGTCGGCTGGACGGCAGTGATCACCGTTCTGTTCATGCTCCCCACCACTTCCCCGATCACCGCCGAGAGCTTCAACTACACCCCCGTCGCCGTGGCCGTCGTGGTCGGCTTCGCCGGGGTGTGGTGGCTGGTCTCGGCCCGGCACTGGTTCACCGGACCCCACGTCCTGGCCACGCCGCCCGAGTCCGACGCCCGGGACACCGAACTGGAGGTCCGATGACCAGCCCCCGGCTCACCCTCGACGAACTGCGCGCCCGCGTCGCCGACGGGACCGTCGACACCGTCGTGCTCGCCATGACCGACATGCAGGGCCGCCTCCAGGGCAAGCGCCTGGCCGCCGAGCACTTCCTCGCCGACGTGGTGCCCGGCGCCGCCGAGGGCTGCGGCTACCTGCTCGCCGTCGACATCGACATGAACACCGTCGACGGGTACGAGATCTCCTCCTGGGAGAACGGCTACGGCGACCTGACGCTGCGCCCCGACCTCGCCACCCTGCGGACCGTGCCCTGGCACCCCGCCACCGCCATGGTCCAGTGCGACGTCCTCCACCACGACGGCACCCCGGTCGCCGTCTCCCCGCGGCAGGTCCTGCAACGCCAGCTGGACCGCCTGGCCGGCCACGGCTGGCACGCGCAGGCCGCCACCGAGCTGGAGTTCATCGTCTTCCGGGACAGCTACGAACAGGCCTGGGACAAGGACTACGCCAGGCTCACCCCGGCCAACCAGTACAACGTGGACTACTCCGTCCTCGGCACCGGCCGGATCGAGCCCCTGCTGCGCCGGATCCGCAACGGGATGGCCGGCGCGGGCCTGGCCGTCGAGTCCGCCAAGGGCGAGTGCAACCTCGGCCAGCACGAGATCGCGTTCAAGTACGCCGACGCCCTCACCACCTGCGACAACCACGTCGTCTACAAGACCGGCGCCAAGGAGATCGCCGCCCAGGAGGGCTGCAGCCTGACCTTCATGGCGAAGTACGACGAACGCGAGGGCAACTCCTGCCACATCCACCTCAGCCTGCGCGACGACCGGGGCGCACCCGTGTTCGCCGGTGACCGGCCGCACGGCTTCTCCCGCACCATGGAGCACTTCCTCGCCGGGCAGCTCGCCTGCCTCGCCGACTTCGCCCTGCTGCTCGCCCCCACCGTCAACTCCTACAAGCGCTACGTGCCCGGCAGCTTCGCACCCACCGCCGTCGCCTGGGGCCGCGACAACCGCACCTGCGCCCTGCGGGTGGTCGGCCACGGGCCGTCGCTGCGGTTCGAGAACCGCGTCCCCGGCGGCGACGTCAACCCCTACCTCGCGGTCGCCGCGCTGATCGCGGCCGGACTGCACGGCATCGACCAACAGCTGGAACTCGAACCGGAGTTCACCGGCAACGCCTACGCCTCCGACGCCCCCAGGGTGCCCGCCAACCTGCGCGACGCGGTCGACGCCTTCGAGCGCAGCGCCGTCGCCACCGAGGCCTTCGGCAAGGACGTCGTCCGGCACTACACCCACGCCGGACGCACCGAACTCGCGGCCTACGAGCGGGCGGTGACCGACTGGGAGCGGCGCCGCGGATTCGAGCGGCTGTGACCGGCGCGGACCCGCGCCGACCGCTGATCGGCATCACCACCTACCAGGACGACGCGGCCTGGTCCGTCTGGCACCAACGCGCCTCCCTGGTGCCCCAGACCTATGTGGACGCCGTCGTCCGCGCGGGCGGCACCCCGGTACTGCTGCCGCCGCAACCCGGCGGGGCCGAACACCTCCTCGACGCCCTGGACGGCCTCGTCCTCGCCGGCGGACCTGACCTCGACCCGGCCAGGTACGGGGCGGCCGCCGACCCGCGCACAGGCCCGCCCCATCACGCCCGGGACGACTGGGAGAGCACCCTGCTGCGCTCCGCGCTGGCCCGGGACCTCCCGCTGATCGGCGTCTGCCGCGGCATGCAGCTGCTCAACGTGGAACTCGGCGGGACTCTCCTCCAGCACCTGCCCGACGGGAGCCACCAGAAGGTCCCCGCCAGGTTCGTCCGGCACCGGGTCGAGGTGGCGGACGGCAGCCGGCTCGCCACCGTCCTGGGGCCGGACGCCGAGGTCTCCTGCTACCACCACCAGGCCGTCGACCGCCTCGGCAGCGGGCTCCGGCCCACCGCCCGCGGCGCCGACGGCACCGTCGAGGCGCTCGAACTCGACGGCCACCGCTTCGCCCTCGGCGTGCAGTGGCACCCCGAGACCGACGCCGACGACCTGCGCCTGTTCCGAGCCCTGATCGCCCAGGCCCTGATCGCCCGAGCCACGGACACCCGAGCCGTGACCGCCCGGGCCCACACCACCGCCAGCCACCGGGAGACGAGCCCATGACCGAACCGGACCTCTTCGAGGTCGTCAACCCCGCCACCGAGGAGGTGATCACCACCGTCGAACTGGCCGGTCTCGCCGAGACCGACGCCGCCGTGGCCCACGCCCGCGCCGCCTTCGACACCTGGCGCCGGGTGGCCCCCGCCGACCGGGCCCGGCTGCTGCGCGCCTTCGCCGCCGCCGTGGACGCCGACCGCGAACACCTCGCCGCCCTGGAGGTCGCCAACGCCGGCCACACCATCGGCAACGCGCGCTGGGAGGCCGGCAACGCGCGCGACGTCATCGACTACTACGCCGCCGCCCCGGAACGGCTCTTCGGCCGACAGATCCCCGTCGCCGGCGGCGTCGACCTCACCTTCCAGGAACCGATCGGCGTGGTCGGCGTCATCGTGCCGTGGAACTTCCCGATGCCGATCGCCGCCTGGGCGCTGGCCCCGGCACTCGCCGCCGGCAACACCGTCATCGTCAAACCGGCCGAACTCACCCCGCTCACCGCCCTGCGCCTGGGCGAACTCGCTCTGGAAGCCGGGATCCCGGACGGCGTGCTGCAGGTCCTGCCCGGGCGGGGCCCGGTGGTCGGACAGCGCTTCGTCACCCACCCGGACGTGCGCAAGGTCGTGTTCACCGGCTCCACCCGGGTGGGCAAGGAGATCATGGCGGGCTGCGCGGCGCAGGTGAAGCCCGTCACCCTCGAACTCGGCGGCAAGAGCGCCAATATCGTCTTCGCCGACGCCGACCTCGCCAAGGCCGCCGCGACCGCGCCCTACGCCGTCTTCGACAACGCCGGCCAGGACTGCTGCGCCCGGTCCCGGATCCTGGTCGAGGCCTCGGTGTTCGAGGACTTCCTGGCGCTGCTGGAACCGGCCGTCCGCGGTGTGCGGGTCGGCGACCCGGCCGACGAGAAGACCGAGATGGGCCCGCTGATCTCCGCCGCCCACCGGGCCCGGGTCGCCTCCTACGTGCCGGACGACGCGGCCGTGGCCTTCCGCGGCGGCGCCCCCGACGGGCCCGGCTTCTGGTACCCGCCGACCGTTCTGGCCCCCGTCCGGCACGAGGACCGCGCCTTCACCGAGGAGATCTTCGGCCCGGTGGTCACCGTCGTGCCGTTCCGCGACGAACAGGACGCCCTGCGCATCGCCAACGCCACCGAGTACGGCCTGTCCGGCTCCGTCTGGACCAGGGACGTCGGACGCGCCCTGCGGGTCGCGCGCGGCGTCGAGGCCGGCAACCTCTCCGTCAACTCGCACTCCTCGGTGCGCTACACCACGCCGTTCGGCGGCTTCAAGCAGTCCGGACTCGGCCGCGAGCTCGGCCCGGACGCCCTCGACGCCTTCACCCAGACCAAGAACGTCTTCATCTCCACGGAGGAGTGATCAGCATGACCCAGCGACTCGACGGCCGAGTGGCCGTCATCACCGGCGCCGGCAGCGGCATCGGCCTCGCGACCGCCCGCCGGTTCGCCGCCGAGGGAGCCAAGGTGGTCTGCGCCGACCTCGACGCGGAGACCGGCGCCAAGGCGGCCAACGAGGTCGGCGGCCTGTTCGTCCAGGCCGATGTGACGGACGAGGCGGCGGTCCGCGACCTCTTCCAGCGGGCCGTCGACGAGTACGGGCGGCTCGACATCGCCTTCAACAACGCGGGCATCTCCCCGCCGGACGACGACTCCATCCTCACCACCGGCCTGGACGCCTGGAGGCGGGTCCAGGAGGTCAACCTCACCAGCGTCTACCTGTGCTGCAAGTACGCGATCCCGCACATGCAGCGCCAGGGCAAGGGCTCGATCATCAACACCGCCTCCTTCGTCGCGGTGATGGGCGCGGCGACCTCGCAGATCTCCTACAGCGCCTCCAAGGGCGGGGTGCTGGCGATGTCCCGCGAGCTGGGCGTGCAGTTCGCCCGCGAGGGCATCCGGATCAACGCGCTGTGCCCCGGCCCGGTGAACACCCCGCTGCTGCAGGAGCTCTTCGCCAAGGACCCGGAGCGCGCCGCCCGCCGCCTGGTCCACATCCCGCTCGGCCGCTTCGCCGAGCCCGAGGAGATCGCGGCCGCGGTGGCCTTCCTGGCCTCCGACGACTCCTCCTTCATGACCGCCAACACCTTCCTGGTGGACGGCGGCATCTCCGGCGCCTACGTCACCCCGCAGTAGCAGAACCACTTCGACGGCCCGGCCGCCCCGTACCGGGGACGGCCGGGCCCGGCCGGTGGCGCCCGGGTCAGCTCCCGGCGGGGCTGTGCGCGGCGGAGAGGTAGACCCAGGCCCTGGTACCGGAGGCGAGCACCACCTCGCGGCGGGCGTAGTCGTCGACCTCGTACGCGTCCGCGGCGGCGAGCTCCTCGTCCGTGATCGCGAAGACCGTGCCGTCGACGGCGTCCCCCGCCTCGGTCGAGGGCAGTACCAGGGGGTGCCGGTCGGTGCCGCTGGCGGCGATCACCTCGGGGTCGGTGATCTCGATCATGGTCAGCCGGAAACCGGGCAGGGCGTCGGCCCGCCCCTCCAGCGGCCGGCCGAAGTTGCTGAGCTGTACCTGCTCCAACTGCAGCGTGCCGTAGGAGAAGAGACGCTGGGTTGCCGTTCCGGCCATGGGTTCGCGACCTCCGATTGTGCGGGCGGGGCCCCGATCCTAGCCACCCCCGGCGACGGGGGTCCGCCCCGGGTCGTTCGGAGGGGAGCACGATCCGAGCCCATCGCATCTGCCAGCTATTTGGGCGAAACAACAAGCATCTGCCAGGTGTTTTACTTATCGACCTTCGCGGATGCACGATTCTCCCACAGGGTCGGCGAAGCCGGGGGAGTCAAGGACGGCGGCCGATTCCAACGGGCCGGCGCGGCACCCGGTCATGACCGAAGGAGGCCTTGGACCCATGAACGCACGTAGGCCGTCGCGGCCGAGATCCTCTCGCTGGCCGAGGCCGCCCGGGCCACCGCCGGCACGACCGACCACTGAACCCCCCGGCCCCTTCCCCTTCCCCGGGTGCTAGGCGGCGCGGGGTGCCTTCCGGCGGCCGAGCAGCCAGCCGACCAGGGCGAGGACCCCGGCGAGCGGGCCCAGGAAGGGGGCGGGAGTGGTGTGGAAGACGGTGCTGCCGAGTACACCGGCCAGCTGCCAGCCGCAGGTGAGCACGGCCGCCAGCGACAGCCAGTGCCAGCGGTCGTCCCGCGCCACGGTGAACGGCAGGACGAGCACGGACACGGTCTGCACCAGGTACCCGTACTGGAACCAGCTGACGTAGACGGTGTCCGACCAGGTCACGGGCGGGGGCCCGTCCGTGTACTCCCGGCGGAACTCCAGGAAGGTCGGGTCGGAGAAGCCGGACGGCCACCACGGCCACAGGTAGAGACCGATCAGCGTGAGCAGCAAGGCGGCCACCGCGAGCCCGACGGGGGCTCCCTTGCCGGGAGGAGCGGGGTCGATCAGCGGCATCGTGGTCCTGTTCTCTACGGGCCGGAGTGCTGTCGGTGGTGTTCCCGTGCTCCACGGTCGGGCCGGTGGGGCCCGGATGGAAGGGGAACGCCCGGATTTCGCTAGTAGACCCCGCCGAGGTACCCGACGGCCTGGTCCGGCTGCAGGACGAGGGCGCCCAGCACCAGCGTCAGACCGCCGTAGAATGCCGCCTGGACAAGGTCGTTGTCCACGATCCCTGCCACCCACCGGGTCTCCCGCATGCACCCCAGGATGCCGCCCCGCCCGAAGCTCCGGAACGGATCCGACCGGCAGTCACCGAACCGTGACCGCACCTACGGAGCACACCCCCCGACCTCGACCCGCTTGATCCGGTCCACCGGCACCCCGGTGTGCGGTCCGGGCCCGGGGCGGGGCCCGGACCGCACACGCCGGGTGCTACTGCTCGTCAGGCCGTTCGGTCTGCCGGGTGGAAGTTGATGCGTTCGCGGACGACGGGGAAGCCGGCCTTGGTGAAGTTCGCGGCCATGGGGTGGTTGGTCCGGTCGGTTGCTCCGGTGATGAATTCGGCGCCCTGTTCGACGAGGGTGTGGGTGCACTCGGCGAGGAGGTCGTAGGCGTAGCCGTGGCCGCGGTGCTGGGGGAGGACGCCGATGAAGCCGATGGTCGGGCCGGAGGGGTTGTGGGCGGGGATGTGGATGCCGGCGAGGTCGCCGTCGGGGGTGTGTGCGGTCTGCCACCACTCCCGGGGGGACGGGCACCAGTGGAAGAAGTCGAGTTCCTCCTGCGCGGCCCGGTCCACGCCGCCCTCCTCGACGGCCCGGAGCGCGTGGGCGTCCAGGGTGGCGGAGTGGATGCGGCGCAGGGCGTCGAGGAATACGGTGTCGTCGGGTTCGGGGCGGAAGCGCAGGCGGCCGGGGCGCTCGGGCAGGCCGCGCTCCGGGGTCCAGCGGTACAGGAAGCGTTCGACGAGGAGTTCGTACCCGGCGGCCCGGGCGGCGGCGAAGCGGGCCTCGGCGGCGGTGCGCAGGTCGGCCCGTTCCCGCCAGTCGCCGGGCAGGTTGATTTCGAGTTCGACCTGCCAGGGGGCGGAGCGCAGGAGTTCGGCCCCGGCCTCCTCCTCGCCCTCGGTGACGTCGAACCAGTTGATGTTGACGGGCTCCGCGTCCTCGGGGCCGCCCCACCAGGCGCCGCGGGCGACGACCTCGCCGTCGCGCAGGGCGACGCGCTTCCAGCCGGGGCGGAACGTGGTGCGTCGGTGGCCCTCGCGGGCGCCCAGGGGGTCGGGGTGTGCGTCGAACAGGTGGGCTTCGCTCGCGGAAAGCGTGCGGATGACCGTACCGGTCATGGATTCCTCCGGGATGCAGGCTGCTTGGAGCGCTCCCGGTCAGGACTGGTGAAGCACGCCGGGACAGCGGAAGGGGGAGCGCTGGAAAGGTATGGACTGCACGGCACTCGCCTCCTTCCGTTCGTCTCAAGGCGTGGCGCCACCGTACGTGACCCTCCTCCGGTCCGTCCACGGATTTACGGGAAGGTGCTGCTCGCCGCCCCGCGGGCCGAGCCGGCGCGACGGCCGACGACGGCACGGGCGTGCGAGGTCCCACAACACGTTCCGCCAATGGGTAAATTGGTGATGATTGGGACAAAATCCATGATGTGTGCGTCCACCCGCAGAAGGCCGAACCGCCTTCGGAAAGGGCCCCCATGTACCCCGCTCTCACCCCCGCCGTCCTCGCCGAGCTGCGCCGCCCGAGGCCGTACCCGGCCGTGTCGATCCTGATGCCCACGCACCGCCGGGAGCCCGACAACGCGCAGGACCCGGTCCGGCTGCGCACCCTGGCGGCCGCGGCGAAGAAGCGGATCGAGGAGGACCCGGAGGTCTCCCGCGCCGTCCGGATCGATGTGCTGGAGCAGCTCGACCGGGCGCTCGCCGAGGTCGACCTGGTGCACGCCGAGGACGGTCTGGCGATCCTGGTCGCACCGGGCGAGCACCACGTCTGGTCGCTGGGCCGGACCGCGCCCGCCCGGGTGGTGCTGTCCGACACCTTCCTGACCCGCAATCTGGTCGCCGCCCAGGCGGCCGAGCGGCCGCACTGGGTGCTCGCGCTCGCCGCCGACCGGGTGCTGCTGTGGGGCGGCAACAGCGAGCGGGTCGCGGAGGACACCCGGCACGGCTTCCCGCTGGTGCGCCAGTACGAGAACCCCGACCCGGAGCGGCAGGAGCGGATCGGCGACAAGCCCAGCACCTTCCAGGACGAGGAGACCAAGACCTTCCTGCGGCAGGCGGAGAGCGAGCTCGGCAAGGTGCTGGCCGCCGACCCGCGCCCGCTGTACGTGGTCGGCGAGGCGGCGGCCCTCGCCCTGCTGGACGGCGCCGGGCCGATCGCTCGCGGCGCCACCGCGCAGATCCCGCACGGCGGCCTCGCCCAGGCGGACGCCGAGACGGTCCGCAAGGTGGTCGAGCCCGCCGTCCGCGCGCATGCGGACGCCGGGATCTCCGACGCCCTCGCCCGGCTCGACAAGGCCCGCGGCCGTCAGGCGTTCGCGGCCGGACTGGACGAGGTCTGGCAGACCGCTGCCGAGGGGCGGGTCGCCCAGCTGGTGGTGGAGGAGAACTTCCGGGTCACCGTCCGCGACGAGGGCGACCACCTGGTGCCCGCCGAGGCCGAGCAGGCGGGGGCGCGCGAGGACATCGTCGACGAGGTGATCGAGCGCGCCCTCGACACCGGTGCGCAGGTCTCCTTCGTCCCCGACGGCACTCTCTCGGACGCCGGCCGGATCGCCGCCGACCTGCGGTACTGACCCGCCCCCGGTATCCCCGGCCTCTCCTCGGCTCGTTCGCCGCCGTGCCGTGCCGTGCCGTGCCGAGGAGAGGAGAGGAGAGGCCCGGGGCCGGTCACGTCGGCCCACGCGGTTCAGGGCCTCAGGCCGCCGAACGAGGTGCCGTCCCGCCCGGCCCGAGCAGCGGGCGGCCGGAGCGGGAGGCGTCCGGGCCGCGCCGCTTCCCCCCTCGGGCCGTGACCGCCACCGTCCCGGCCGTGGCCGCGGCGAGGGTGCTCCAGGCGGCGGTGCAGCCGCCGGTGGTGTCCCGCAGCAGGCCGAGGGCGGGCGGGGCGAGGATCACGGCCACCTGGTCGACGGCCATCACGAGCCCGAGCGCGAAGCCGGTCCGGCCGGGCGGGGCCACCCGTCATGCCGTCGCACCCGGGCCCGTCATGCCGTCGCACCCGTACGGTGCGCCCGCCGGGCTCGGCAGCGGTTCACGCTCCGACAGCCGCAGGCGCAGCCGTCGCGGCCGGTAGACGGTGGCGAGCGGGACGGCGCGGACATCGGCGTCCGGCTCGGGGGCCAGCCGCCAGCGGGAGAGGACGGTGGCGAGGACGAGGGTGGCCTCGGTCCGCGCGTACAGGTCGCCCAGGCACTTGCGGGCGCCGCCACCGAACGCGGTGAACGCCTGGCGGGCGAGCGGCGACTCCTCCTCGGGCCGCCAGCGGTCGGGGCGGAACTCGTCCGGCCGCGGGAAAGCCTCCGGATTGCGGGCCACGGCGGCGGGGCTGAAGACGAGGGTGGAGCCGCTCGGCAGCGGGACGCCCGCCAGCTCGGTGCCGGTGGTGGTCAGGCGGGTGAAGAGCCAGCCGGGCGGGTGGAGGCGGAGGGTCTCGGTGATCACCCGACCGGTCAGGGGGAGGGCGGGGAGGTCCTCCCAGCCCACCGGGCGCCCGCCGAGGACGGTGTCGATCTCCCGGTACAGCTCCTCGGCGACCTCCGGGTGCCGCGACAGCCGGTGGAAGACCCACACCAGCGTGGCGGCCACCGTCTCGGTGCCCGCCGCCATCACGGTGATCACCTGGTCGTGCACCTCGGCGTCGGTCAGCCGCCCGCCGTCCTCGTCCCGGGCCGCGAGCAACGCGCCGAGCAGGTCCGGGGTCGCCCCGGCTGTCGACCCGGGGTTCCCCTCGTACCCGGCGATCAGCCGCTCGGTCACCTCGTGCAGCTGCCGCAGCGCCGTCCGGTAGCGCTGGTTGGCCGGGGTCGGCAGGCGGCGCAGCGACCGGGGCAGGAACATCTGCCGGAACAGCCCGTTCAGCACCGTGTCGAAGGCCCGCTCCACGCCCCGGGTGAGCCCCTCGTCGAGCGCGGTCGACCAGAGCGTGCGGGCCACCACCCGCAGCGCCAGCCCGTACAGCTCGGGGAACGCCTCGATCACCTGGCCGTCCCGCCAGCGCGCCGTGGTGGCCTCGATCTCGGTGTGCATCGCCTCGGCGTAGTGCCGCAGCTGCGGGCGGGTGAAGGCGCTCTGCATCAGCCGCCGCTGCCGGCGGTGGTCCTGGTACGGGCAGGTGACCAGGCCGTTGCCGGCGACGTCGCGGGCCCGGTCGTAGAAGACCCCGCCCTTGTCGTAGACCTGGTCGCCGGTCAGTACCCGGCGCAGCAGTTCGGGATGGCAGGGCACGTAGGCCGTGGACGGGCCGAGCCTGATCCGCACCAGGTCGCCGTGGGCGGCCAGCGCGGTCATGAACCGGACCGGGCTGCGCATCATCTGCCAGGCGTGCCCGACCCCCGGCACCGCTCCGGGGGCCGTCCCGACCACGAACGTCCGCTCTGCCAACGCGTTCCTCCTCGTCCCCGGGCCCGCGCCGCACCCGCTCGGCGGCGCGCCCCGAGTACTGCATCGGCCGATCGGCCGCCCAGGTGAAGCCCGGCGGACGCTCAGGTCCGATGCCCGTGCCCGCGCCCCGGCGGCCCGGCGTGCGGCAGGACGACCCCGGTCGGCCCGGCGGCGGCCGGTCACATTACGTCGGCATGACTGAAGCCGGTCGTCCGGTGGCCGACCTAGTGTCAGTGACGTCACCCCCCAGCACCGAGAACGAAAGCAGGCCGCGTGCGCCAGCTCACCTACTACGTCGGCACCACCCTCGACGGCTTCGTCGCGGGACCCGACGGCAAGTCCGACTTCCTCCCCTTCGAGGGCGACCTCGCCGCCGCACGGCTGGCCGAGTACCCCGAGACCGTCCCGGCCCACGGCGGTGGGGCCGCGAACCCCACCGCCGGCCGGCGTTTCGACACCGTCCTGATGGACCGCGCCGGCTACGAATCCGGCCTCGCCGCCGACGGCACCAGCCCCTACCCGCACCTCACCCAGTACCTCTTCTCCAACACTCCCGACGGTCTCGACCCCGCCGTGGAGCTCGTCCCCGGTGACCCGGTGGCCTTCGTCCGCGCGCTCAAGGCCCAGGACGGCGCGGGCATCTGGCTGCGCGGCGGCGCGGACCTCGCCGGACAGCTGATCGAGGAGATCGACGAACTGGTCGTCGAGCGCCACCCCTTGGCCACCGGCTCCGGCGTCCCGCTGTTCCGCGCCCCGTTCCGGCCCACCGCCTTCACGCTGACCGACTCCCGGGTCTTCAGCTCCGGCGTCACCCTCACCACCTACACGAAGGAGAACCGTATGCAGCTGCGCCCCATCACCGAGGCCGACCTCGACCGGGTCACCGCCGTCACCGTCGACGAGCCGGTCGGCTGGATCGAGGCCGACCGCTACCTGGAGGAACTGAAGGAGGGCATGTACCGCCCGGAGTGGACCTGGATCGCCGAGCAGGACGGCCGGGTACTGGCCCGCGCCCTGTGGTGGGGCCACGCCACCGGCGAACACCCGCTCGCCCTGGACTGCCTGTACGTCGACCCCTCGGTCGAGGACCGCGCCGCGCTCGGCGCCGACCTGGTCCGGGCCGGCCTGCGGGCCTTCACCGAGCAGGGCGCGACCAAGCTCCCGCTCTACAACCTGACGCTCCCGCAGGGCTGGCGCGAGGACCCGGCCGCGGTCGCGGCCACCGACTGGCGGCGCGACGCCGCGCTGGCCGCCGGGCTCACCGACGTGGTGGAACGGCTGCGCCTGGAGTGGACGCCCGAGGCCGGACTGCCGGCCTCCAGCGGGCGGCTGACCTTCACCGAGGGCACGGACGAGGAGTTCCTCGACGTCTTCCGACGGATCGCGGTGGGCAGCCTGGACGGCGAGACCCGCCGCAACATCGCCCTGATGGGGGCCGAGGCCACCGCCCAGGAGGAGGTGGACTTCTACCTCGGCTGCCCGGGGGAGCGCTCCTGGTGGCGGATCGCCCGCACCCCCGACGGCGAGGTGGCCGGTCTGGCCCTGCCGTCGGCGACGCCGTACAACCGCAACGTCGGCTACCTCGGCGTGGTCCCCGAACTGCGCGGCCGGGGGTACGTCGACGAGGTGCTGGCCGAGATCACCCGGGTCCAGGCGGAGGCGGGGGCCGAGCTGATCACGGCCACCACGGACACCGACAACGCCCCGATGGCCGCCGCCTTCGCCCGGGCCGGCTACCGGGTCTCCCAGACCCGCCTGATCTGGTCGGCGCCGGAAACGGCCCCGACCGCCTGAACGGCCGACCGCTCCCCGGGGGCGCCACCCCCTCGGGGCCGTCCCGCCGTCCCTCGGCGCCGCCCCGCCTCAGGCGGCCAGCAGGGCGGCGAGTTCGGTCCGGGAGCCGACACCCAGCTTGGGGAAGGCCCGGTACAGGTGGTGCCCGACCGTCCTCGGGCTGAGGAACAGCTGTGCCGCGATCTCCCGGTTGCTCGCCCCGGTGGCGGCCAGCCGGACCACCTCCCGCTCCTGCGGGCTGAGCAGGCTGATCGGCCCGTCCTGCCGGGCGGTCAGCACGGTCTCCCCGCCGGCCGCGCCCAGCTCCGACCTGGCCCGCTCGGCCCAGGGCCGCGCGCCGAGCGCCTCGAAGCCGTCCAGCGCGGCGCGCAACTGCTCCCGGGCGTCGAGCTGCCGGCGCAGACGGCGCAGCCACTCCCCGTACAGCAACGCGGTGCGGGCCCGGTCGAACGCGTTCCCGTCCCCGGTCCCGTCCTCGTGCCCGTTCCCGTTCCCGTTCCCGTCCCCGTGCAGGGCGAGCGCCGCGGTGAAGTGCTGCTCGGCCGAGCCGTCGGGGCCGGTCAGTGCCCGGCACCGGGCGGCCAGGGCGCCGAGCGCGGGCCGGTCCAGCGCGCCGGCCCATTCGTCGAGCACACCCGCCGCCTGCGCCGCCCGCTCCGGGCGGCCCGCCCGGACCGCCGCCTCCACCAGGTCCGGCAGCAGCGGCAGGCAGAGCAGCGGATGGCCGAGCTCCTGCCGGGCCGCCGCCAGTTCGTCGAGGGCCGCCTGCGCCCGGCCCAGGCCCAGTTCGAGCAGACCCCGGGCCCAGAGCGCGTCCGCCGCGGCCCGGCCCACGCCGCGCGGCCGCGCGTACCCGAGGGCCTCCTCGGTCAGGGCCCGGACCTGGTCCTCCTCGCCCCGGGCGGCGGCCGGCAGCGCCAGGGCGGCGCGCAGGTGGGAGGCCCGGTGGGCGAGGTCGTAGTACTCGGCCAGCCGGAGCGCCTCGGTGCCCCGGGCCGTCGCCTCCTCGTGGTGGCCCAGTGCCAGCTCCGCGCGGACCAGCAGGTCGAGGGTGGTGGGGAGCCAGCCGCTGATGCCCTGGTCCCGGCAGCGGGCGACGGCACCGAGCGCCACCCGGCGGGCGGTCGGGTGGTCGCCCGTCAGCAGGCAGTGGATGCCGGTCAGCAGGCGCTCCATCACACCCGTGTCCGCTTCGTCCGTGGCCGCCACCAGCGGCCGCAGCGCGGTGAGCGCGCCGGGCACGTCGTCCCCGAACAATCCGGCGGGCACGGCGAGCACGGGCAGCTCGGGGGCGCGGGACGCGACCTCCGCCATCAGTGCCGCGTCCCCGCCCGAGTAGGCCGCGTGGACGGCGTCGACGAGCAGCGAGGCCGTCGCCTCCGGGTGCGCGGCACCGGTCGCGTCGGCGCTGTCGAGCAGGATCCGGGCGGCCGCCGCCGGGCTGCGGTAGCCGAGCTCGACCACCGCCCTGGCCCGGGCGAAGTTCGCCGCCACCTCCTGGTCCGCCAGCGGCATCGGCACCTGGTCGGCGAGGGCGCCGCAGCGCTCGTCCTGACCCGCGTCGGCGGCCTTCCGGGCGGCCTGGACCAGGCGCCGGGCCCGCAGGTCCCGGTCCGCGGTCAGCTGGGCGGCGCGCTCGTACGCCGCGGAGGCGGACGCCATCGCCTGCCGGTTCCCGGCCCACTCGGCGACCCGCTCCAGCTCCTCGGCGACCCCCTCGTCCGGGCCGGTCGCCGCGGCGGCCAGGTGCCAGGCCCGCCGGTGCGGCTGTCCGGCCTCGTCCAGCGCCCCGGCGAGCGCGCGGTGGGCGGCGATCCGGCGGGCGAGCGGGGCACTCCGGTAGGCGGCGTACCGGACCAGCGGGTGCCGGAAGCGCACCAGTTCGCCGGAGAGGACCACCAGCCCGGCCCGCTCGGCGGGTTCGAGGTCCTCCACGCCCGCACCGAGCTCCCGGGCGGCCGCCAGCACCGTGCCGAGGCTCCCGGTGTCGTCGGCGGCCGCGACCAGCAGCACCAGCCGCGCGGCCTCCGGCAGCCGCCCGACCTGCTCCAGGAAGCCGTCCTGGATCCGGCCGCGCAGTGCGGCGGCCGTCTCGGGCAGCGCCAGCGGGCCCAGCCGACCGGCGCGCTGGGCGGGCGTCAGGGCGGCGGACAGTTCGATCAGCGCCAGCGGATTGCCCCCGGCCTCCTCCAGCACGCGATCGGCGACGTACGGGGGCAGTCCGGTGAGCAGTTCGGCGGCGGCCGTCCGGTCCAGACCCTCGACGAGCAGCCCCGGCAGGCCCTTCACGGTGGCGCCCGGCGCCCCGTCGCGGACCGCGAAGAGCATCACGACGCCCTCCGCGCGCAGCCGGCGCGCGGCGAAGGTCAGCATGTCCACCGACGGCTGGTCCACCCACTGCGCGTCGTCGACCAGGCAGAGCAGCGGCCCGTCGGCGGCGGCCTCCGACAGCATGGTGAGGACCGCGAGGCCGACGGTGAAACTGTCCCGCACCTCGTCGGCGGTGAGTCCGAACACCGCCCGCAGGGCGGCGGCCTGCGCCGGCGGCAGGCCGTCGACGAGGTCCAGCACGGGCAGGAACAACTGGTGGAGGCCGCCGTAGGCGAGCTCCATCTCCGACTCGATGCCCTCCACCCGCAGTACCCGGGCACCCCCGGCCTGCCCGGCGGCCCAGTCGAGCAGGGCGCTCTTGCCGATCCCCGCCTCACCGTGGAGCAGCAGCGCGCCGCTGTTCCCCCGGCGGCCGTCCGCCAGCAGTCGGCCGATCTGCTCCTGCTCCGTACTGCGCCCCCGCACGATGTGCCCCTGCTCCTGGTGTCCTGCTGTCGCGTCCGTAAGGCCCCCGCGGGGCCGGACGGCGGCGACCGGCGGTCGCCCCCGCGATCCTCTCATCAGCGCGTTTGCACCTTCACGGGCACCCGTCCGGGAGGATCCGGGCGCCCGGCAGCCGACGCCGTACCGAGCGGTGCAGCTCGTCAGGACCCGCCGGAATGTCCCTCGGCCGACGCCCGCCGGACGCGGTAGCCCCAGCGCTCGAGCGACCGGACCACGGTTGCGGCGCCGACGGGGTTGGCGCTGTGGACGAGCACCTCACCGATCCGGAACGGCCGTCCGTCGAAGGCGGCCTGTTCCAGCAGGGTCACCACCGGCATGACGGTGTCGTCGCCGCCGAGATCGTGGTCGAGCCACAGCTCGTCCACGTAGCTGTCGCGGTGCTCCTCCAGGAGCAGGACACCCTCCTGGCTGGTGCGGGCGATCCGCGTCGCCCGGGGGAGCGGCCGCAGGTCGTCCACACCGAGGACGACGGGACCGGGCGCGGCGAAAACGTCTTTCATCGGACCATTGTGCGGCGGGTAGCGTGACAAGCGTTCGTTCGACAGGGGGGAGGACGTGAAGCGTGCAGGCAGCAGAACCTGCCGTACCGGCACGTCCGTAGCGCCGCGAGCGGACGACGGGTCAGGGACGGGCCGGTGACGTGCGGAAACTACACTGGACGAGGGTTCGGCCGCCGTGCGTGGTCGAGATGACGGGGGGTCAGTACGTGTGGTCGACGAGGTCCGGTGCCGGGGTGCCGGCGGCGCACTGGTTCAAGTGGTTCACCGACATGGTCGCCCGTGACGCGGCCCCGGTGGCGGTCGGCAGTCCGCAGGCCGGTGACTTCGAGGCGGAGGCGGCCTTCCTGAGCCTCGGTCCGGTCGGGGTGTCGATCCACACCCACCCCGCGCTGCGTTCGCGCCGGTCGGCGGCGCTGACCCGGCGCAGCGATCCCGAGCAGTACCAGCTGGCGCTGGTCGACGGGGCGAACCCGATGTGGATCTCCCGGCGCGGCACCGACTCCGGGCCGGCCAGTGGCGAGCTGGTGCTCCGGGACACCTCGCGGCCGTTCGAGGCCGGGGCGCGGGACGAGCACGGGGGCAGCCGCCGCCTCGTCCTGCACATCCCCCGGACGGAGCTCCCGATCAACCCCGACAAGGCCGACCGGCTGCTCGCCCGGCGGATCCCCGCCCAGCGCGGGACGGGGGCGATCCTGGTCCGGTTCCTCACCTCCCTGGGCGAGCACGCCGCCGAGTGCGGGCCGGAGGAGCTGGGGCGGCTGGGCGCGATCGCCCGGGACCTCGCCGCCGTCTGCCTGGCCGAGCACGCCGACGCCGCCCGCGAGGTCGACGCCGGGGCGCAGTCGCGGGCCCTGCTGGAGCGGGTGAAGGTGTTCATCGAGCACAACCTCGACGACCCCGACCTCGCGCCCGGCACGATCGCCGAGCGCCACCACATCTCCGTGCGCTCGTTGCACCTGCTGTTCCAGCACGAGGAGGAGAGCGTCAGCAGGCTGATCCGCCGTCGCCGCCTCGAACGCTGCCGTGCCGACCTCGCCCGGCCGGAGCTGGCCCACCACTCGGTGCGGGACCTCGCCGCGCGCTGGGGTTTCGCGAACGCGTCCGCGTTCGGCCGGGCCTTCCGCGAGGCGTACGGGCTGACACCGCGAGACCACCGCCGGCGCAGCATGCCGGGCGCGCTCACGGATCACTGACCGCCCCGGTCCTGGTCCGGCAGGCGTTGCCCCGGGCCGGTCGCTAGCATGGGAGTCGCCGAACCAACGGCAGGAATCCGGGCCCGTTCGGCCGCGAACGGCCCGCCCCACAGGTGGCCTGCCGGCAGCCGACGTGCGGACGCACCCCGGAGGCACAGCGATGGCCACTGCTCCCGCCGGCGGATCCTCGCGCTATCTGGTGCTGGCAGCGATGATCTTCGCCGTCGCGATGACTTTCATCGACCAGACCATCGTGTCGATCGCCGTGCCGAACATCCAGTACGAGCTGAAGCTGACCAGTACGGGCGTGCAGTGGGCGGTCAACGCCTACCTGCTCACGCTGGCGGCGTTCTTCGCCTTCGGCGGCCGGCTCGCCGACACCGTCGGCCACCGCAGGATGGTGGTGCTCGGGGTGCTGGTCTTCGCGGGCGCCTCGGCCTGCTGCGGCCTCACCCCCACCGGGAGCCTGGCCGAGGCGTGGCTGATCACCTTCCGCGCCGTCCAGGGCTTCGGCGGCGCCATCATGTTCCCGGCGGCGCTGGCGATCGTGGTGCAGAGCTTCGCACTGCGCGAGCGGGGGCGGGCGCTGGCCCTGTTCTTCGGTATCGCGGGCGGTCTGACCGCGATCGGACCGGTCCTCGGCGGCTACCTGACCGAGTGGACCTGGCGTGCCATCTTCTGGGTGAACCTGCCGGTGGCCGCCGTCGCGCTGGTGCTGGTCGCGATCTCCAAGCCGGTGACGGAGATCCGCCCGGCGCCCATGGACTACCGGGGCCTGGCCCTGATCGCCGGCGGTGTCGCGCTGAGCGTCTTCGGGTTCCAGCAGTCGCAGGTCTGGGGCTGGTCCAACCCGGCGATCGGGCTCTGCATCGCGGCCGGAGTCGTGCTGCTGGTCGTCTTCGTGCTCGTCGAGAAGCGCACCGCCTCGCCGCTGATCCAGGTGGACATCTTCCGCATCCGTGCGTTCTCGGTGCAGAACCTGGTGCTCGGCATCTCGATGCTGGTCTTCGTCCCGGTGTTCTTCTTCTCCAGCGAGTACGCGCAGATCGCGCTGGGCGACTCCTCCTCGGAGGCCGGTGTCTTCCTGCTGTACTTCTTCATCGGCTTCGTGATCGCCTCGCAGATCGGCGGCCGGATGCTCGACCGTGGCGGCGCCAAACGCCCGGTGGTGATCGGGTGCGTCCTGGCCGCGGTCGGGTTCCACCTGTGGGCGGGCGACGTGACCTCGTTGAGCTTCGGCGAGCAGCAGTGGGACGTCGTGCTGGCGGGCGCGGGCATGGGCTTCATGCTCTCGCCCGCCAGCACGGACGCGGTCAACCGGGCCTCCCGGCTGTCCTACGGCGAGGCGACCGGCATCACCCAGACGGTTCGCAACTACGCCGCCGGCCTGGGGCTGGCGGTGCTGGGGACCGTCCTGGTCACCGACCTGCGGACCCGGCTGACCGACTCCCTGGTCGCCCAGGGCCTGCCGCACGACCAGGCGGCAGCCACGGCCGCCCACCTCTCCCAGGTCCAGACGCAGAGCGGCGGGAGCGGGGGCGCCGCGGCCGTCCCGCAGTTCTTCCGGGAGGACTTCGCCCACGCCACCCAGACGGTCTTCCACTGGATGGCTGCCATCATGGCCGTGGCGGCGCTGGTGGCGATCGTCGGCCTCCGCCGGGGCGTGCAGGCCGAGGTCGCCGCGGAGGACCAGGACCAGGAGCAGCCGCTGCCGAGCGGACGCGAGGGCGGAGCCTGAGCCGTGCCGCGCCGACCTGCCGGGGCCCCGGACGTTCCCGGTGGACCAGCTGTGGCGCTCCGGGGCGATGACGGCGGCGCGGGACGGTCGCCTTCCGGTTGCCGCCCCGCCCCGCCCCGCCGCTGATCACGCCGCGTGCCGTCAGCCCTGGGGCCAGGCGTCGGTGAAGTAGCCGAACAGGTCGGCGATGATGTCGGTGCTGCCGACGTGGTTGTAGACGTCGACCTTGCCGTCGGCGCCGACCGGGGTGGTGACGTGGTTGGGCACGGTCCGGCCGGCCAGCAGGTTGAGGTTGCTGGTGCCGGGGCGGGGGGCGCCGTGGGCGTGCACGGTGAGGTAGCTGTCGTCGGTGGTGTCGGTGGACGTGACGTTCAGGACGGCCGCCCGGGCGCCGGCCGGGATGCCGCCGACGACGGTGGTGCTGTCCGGGCCGGGCTTGGCGAACGGCGTGGTGCGGGTGTCGGTCAGGCGCACGGGCACGGTCGGCGTGAACTTGGCCTTGCCGTTCGGGGCGTAGTACCCGAAGACGTCGAGGATGACGTGGGTCGAACCGGCGTTGTTGTACACGTTGACGGTGCCGTCCGGACCGACCGGGACGACGACCTGGTTGGACTTGTCCTTGCCGGGCTCCGGGTTCAGGTTGGAGCTGACCGGCTTGGTCCCGCCGCCCGGGTACACCTTGAGGTGGGTGTCGACCGAGGTCTCGGTGCTGGTCAGGTTGAGCACCACGGAGGTGGCGTCGGCCGGGACGCCGCCGACGCCCGCGACCTTCACCGCGCGGGTCTCGCCCGAGCCCAGCGCGGAGCTGTCGCGGGTGTCCACCAGCCGGTTCGGCGACAGCGGGGTGAACAGGTCGCCGCCGTTGGGGCGGTAGAAGCCGACGACGTCGACGATGACCTCGGCGCGACCGGCGTTCAGCATGGTGCTGATCCGCTTGGCGTCGCCGATCGGCACGGTGACGAGGTTGGACGAGGTGCGGCCCGCGGCCACGTTCACGTTCGAGGTGGTCGGGCGGGGCTGGCCGGTCGGCCAGACGGTGAGGTGGGTGTCCTCGGTGGCCTCGGTGACGGTCACGTTCAGGACGACCGTGGAGACGTTGCCCGGCACGCCGTTCGCCCCGGGCGCGGTGCCGGTCGGCAAGGTGAACGGCACCTCGCGGCCGCCCGTGAGGTCGAGGTTCGCGTCCTCGCGGGTGTCGGCGAGCCGGTACGGCTGCGTGCGCAGGAATCCGGTCGGGGCGTACGCGGCCCGGAAGGGGTAGGCGGCGGTGCTGGTGCGGCCGGTGCTGTCGGTGACCGTCACCGTGACCGTGTAGTCGCCCGGCGAGGCGTACCCGTGGACGACCGGGTCCAGGGTGTTCCGGGTGACGGCGGGGGAGCCGTCGCCGTAGTCCACCACGACCTTGGCGACCGGCCACGGCGAGGAGGTCGCCGACGGGTCGAGCCGCACGCCCAGCGGCGGGGCGTCGGAGGTGTCGAACTGGTCCGGAACGACCTGCTGGACGGTGGCGCGGGTGGTCAGCGGGCCCGGGACGGTGCTCTGCACCTGCACCGCGTAGCGGCCGGTGAACGGCTGGCCGCCGCCGGTGTCCACGGTGACGTTCGCGTAGAAGGTGCCCGCCTTGGTGTAGACGTGCTTGACGGACGGGGAGTTCGAGGTGACCGAGGGGGTGCCGTCGCCGAAGTCGTAGCGGTAGCTCATCACGGAGGTCGGCCAGTGGGCCGTCTCCGGGCCGGTGGTCGCCGTCAGCGTGATCTCGGTGCCGTAGGGGGCCCGCTGCTGGTCGGCCGCCAACTGGGCGGTGGTGATGGGCTCCTGGCGCTCGCTCGCGCCGCGGTCGTGGTAGCCGAGGCCGGTGCCGAGGTTCGGGCGGGACGGGTCGTCGGCCGGGTGCGCGGCCGGTACGAAGCCCGGCGCGTTCTCGTCGGCGGAGTCGACGACCTCGCTGTTCGCGGCGTTGCCGTCCTGCCAGCGCGGCAGCACGTGGTCGTGGGTGCCGGCCCGGCCGTCCGTCGCAGCAGAGAGGGACTCGGGCGTGGAGTGCGCGGTGCCGGCCCAGAGGTACGGCGTGCCGTTGCTGAAGTTCGTCCAGTACGGCGCGACGGTGTTGGAGCCGGCCCGGGTGTCCTTCGCCGACAGCGCGGAGACCACGATCTCCGCGCCTGCGGGGTTCGGGCAGCTGAACGGCGCGGCGGGCGAGAAGTGGTTGAGCACCAGGTTGTTGAAGAGGTTGGAGCCGGCGGAGTCGCCGGCCAGCTCGATGCCGGCCGTGCAGCTGTCGGCGAGCGTGTTGTTGGTCAGGGTCGTTCCGGGGGAGTCGGTGACCTTGATCCCGAAGGCATCGGCGCGGGTCACGGTGACCCGGTTGGACCCGGTGACCTGGATCTCCCGCGCGGTCGTCGACTGCAGGACGACGTCGTGCACACCGGACAGCCGTACATCGCCGCCCACCGCGCCCTTGATGGTGATGGGCCGACCGGGCTCGCCGGACTTCGTGACCACGGCCCCGGAGCCGTTCGAGGACCGGGTCACCTGGACCGTCTGCCCCGGCAGCGCCGCCGCGGCGGCCGCGGTGACGGAGCAGAACGGCTTCGCCGCCGTTCCCGTCGCGGCGTCCGAGCACGCCGGGTCCCCGGCGTCGACCCGCAGTACCCCGGGCGCCTCGTCGTTCGAGCCGGCCGGTCCGGCGGTGGCGGCGGAAGCCGTGGCGGCGGGAAGGCCACCGAGCACGGTGACGAGGCCTGCGGCGAGCAGGCCCTTGGCGCGAGTGGGGCGCACGATGCGGTCCTTCGGGGGTGGGGACGGGAGTCCGATCCGGCGGGCACGGACCCGCGGGGCGGAACGGCCCACATGGATTGCAGGCGGAGTAATTATGATGAGCGCTCCGACGGCGCCCGTCACCACCCCCCCGTCTGCGAGCGACACACTGCAGGCACAGGCCCTTCCTGGCCTGCCGACCTGCGGCAGCGGGAGAGGTGGCCGGACCGGGCGGGGAAGGCCGCCGGGCGCAATGCCCGGCGGCCCCTCGCGTCACGAGCGGACGGTCGCACGTGGATCCCGGCGGTCCGGCCGGTGCACCGGATCTGTCCCCGGTCGGCCCGCCGGGTGTCCCGGGAATGTCAGGCTTCGAACCACAGCTGGTTGTAGCCGTAGTGGCAGTCCCACTGCCCGGCCGGGTCGCCGTCGCCGGTGCGCCAGCTGAGGATCTCCAGGCACTTGCCCGACGGGGAGCTGGAGACGGAGTTGACGTTGCGGAAGTACATGGAGCCGTCACTGTTGCCGTACCAGTACCAGCCCTGCGTCTTGGAGCCGTTGCACGTCCACTGGTTGGCGGTGGCCCCGTTGGCGGTCGAGTCGCCGCGGATCTCCAGGCACTTGCCCGAGTTGACGTTGGTGAACTTGAAGCCGCCGTTCGCATTGCTCCCACTGATCCACGCCTGGGTGGCCGAGCCGTTGCACGTCCACTGGTTGGCGGTGGCCCCGTCGGCGGTCGAGTCGCCGCGGATCTCCAGACAGAGGTTGGAATGGCGGTTCTTGAAGCGGAAGGTCTCCAGGGCCGTCCGCGCGGCTGCGGCGGCGGGGCTGCCGGGCAGGATCAGCTGGAAGCCCGGCAGCGGAGCCGGGGCGTCCGCGGCCCAGGCGGGCACGGCCGCCCCGGCGGCGGGGGACGTCGCGCCGGCGGTCCCGGAGAGGGTGGCGGTGCAGGCGGCGGCGGCCATGGCGCCGACGAGGACGCGCGGGAACCTCTTCATGGTTGCTCCCCAAAGCGGTGGAATAACGGTCGGGGGCGGCGCTACCGATGCCACCCCGCCCGAGTCAGCCTGCCGCATCGACGGGCACGGAGATTGTAGGAATACGCACAACCATCTCCGTCCGCCGACCCACCACCGCCCCGACCGGTGGCGCAGGCCGTAGCCGCCCTGCGCCACCGGGTTTCTCCGCCGCCGGGGTTCCCGCGGGTTCGCCCGGCCCCGGGACTGCTCAGCGCAGGCCGGCGAAGAGGTCGTTCTCGGGAAGGGCGGCGCCGGTGGTGTCCTGGACCCGGACGAAGGTCTCCACACCCATCAGCTCGGTGAACTTCTCCTTGCCCATCTTCAGGAAGAAGATGTTCTCGCCCTGGCTGGCGTGCGCGGCCAGCGCGTCGAACTTCTGGCCGCCGAACCCGGTGGTGTCGACCCAGGTGGTGATCTCCTCGTCGGGGAGGCCGATCTCGGGCAGCTCCGACTCCTCGGAGCCCGGCTCCTCCCAGTCGCCGCCGAGCTCGCGCATGACCTCACCGAAGCGCGCCATCATCGAGCGCGGGGCCGTCGTCCAGTACACCTTCGGCGTCGCGCCGGACAGCTCCAGCGCCCTCGACGTGATGCGGTTGGCCTGGATGTGGTCGGGGTGGCCGTAGAAGCCGTTCTCGTCGTAGGTCACCACCACGTCGGGCCGGTACGTCCGGATCAGATCGGCGAGGCGGGCGGCCGCCTCGTCCACCGGCGTCGTCCAGAACGAGCCGGGCGCGTCGTTGGCGGCCCAGCCCATCATCCCGGAGTCCCCGTAGTCGAGCATTTCGAGGTGGTCGACCTTGAGCACCTCGCAGCTGGCCCGGAGCTCCTGACGGCGCATCGCGGCGACGGCCGCCGGGTCGTGTCCTGCCTCCCCGGGCTTGACACCTCCCGGGCCGTCTCCGCAAGCGCCGTCGGTACAGGTGACGAGCACCGTGCGGATGCCCTCGGCCGCGTAGCGGGCGAGCACACCCCCCGTACCGGTGGCTTCGTCGTCGGGGTGGGCGTGCACGGCCATCAGCGTCAAGGGCCGGTCGGTCATGGGAATCGTCCTTCGGTCTGCCGAGTGTTCGGCCTCAGTGTGCGGTACGGGTCCGACAGCGGACGGTTCGCCGTGCCTCTGACCGACTGTTGGGAACGACGGAGCCGCCGCACCTATTCCGGCCTGCCGTGCTTCCCTTGAGCCGTCGACCGGTCGTGCCACCGATACTGGACCGGAGCCGGGTCCGGCCCCGACGCGCTGTCCACCGCCGGCCCACCGTCCGTCGCGCCCGCCGTCGACCGGCTGCCCGGCTGTCCGGTTGTCCGGCGGTGTCCCGGGGTGATTCGGCGCCGACGTGCAACCTTTGCGGCCGTGCGGGGGTGAGTAGGGCGGAGTGGCGGTCCGGTGGGGCCGTCGCGCGGATCGCGGAGAGGAATGGGATGACCGCGAGTGCAATACCCGTACCGGTGGAGGACCGGTCCCGGCCGGTCGCGGAATCGGCTGCCGGACCACCTTCCCGGGCGGCGGCCGGGGAGGGTTCCGGCGTGCGGGAGCTGGGCTTCGAGGGGTTCGCCGCCACGCGCTGGCGGCGGCTGGTGCGTACCGCCTACCTGCTGACGGGCGACTACCACGAGGCCGAGGACGTGGTGCAGGCGACGCTGGCGAAGGTGTTCCGGAGCTGGTCCCGGATCAGCCGGCTGGACGAGCCGGACGCCTATGTCCACCGGGCCCTGGTGAACAACAACCTGAGCCGTCACCGGCGGCGCCGGGTCAGGCAGCTGCTGGTGCCCGTCCTCCCCGAGCGGGCGCACAGCGCGGGCACCGGCCACCGCGACGTCGAGGAGCGCTCGGTGCTGCTCCAGGCGCTGGCGGAACTGCCGCCGCGCCAGCGGGCCGTGGTCGTCCTGCGCTACTGGGAGGACATGAGCGAGCAGCAGGTCGCCGAGGTGCTCGGCTGCTCGGCGGGCAATGTGAAGAGCCAGGCCAGCCGGGGTCTGGCGAAACTGCGCGGCCACCCGGCGCTGGCCTCGTACGCGGTGGGGTCCGGTTCGACGATCGAGGGCACGAACGGAGGCAACAGGTGATGGACACCGAGGACATGGTGCGGGGGGCGCTGCGGGAGGAGGCCGACGGGCTCGCGGTGGGGGACTGGTCCGCCGGGGCCGTGCAGGTCCACGTGCGCCGGCAGCGGCGGGGCCGCCGGGTGGCGTTGGGGGTGTCCGCGGTGGCGGCCGCGCTCGTGGTGGTGGGCGGTACGGGCGCGGTCCTGTCGGCGCGGGACGGGGTCCGGGCCGTGGCGCCGGCCTCGCAGCCCTTGCCGGCGCCGGCCGGGCCGGCGCCCGAGGCCGTGGTCGTGGAGCCGGGCCAGCAACTGCCGCTGGGCCGCGAGAACTGGTGGATGCAGCTGAAGGACCAGGAGATCTGCATCCACGACGAGCCCGCGTACAAGACCGGTCCGGGGTGCGGTGGGTACTCCTGGGCGGCGGGCTCGACCGAGATCACCATGCAGTACTACGGATCGCCCCCGCAGAACCGGGAGGGCCTGTACAACCTCGTGTACAAGGGGCCCGGGCGGGTGGCCGCGATGGCCGTCGAGGTGGACGGCCAGGCGCACTGGGCCACCGTCGCCTCGCTCCCCGGGAGCCCGGGCTTCGCCAGCGGCTTCTACTGGGGGCCCGCCCTCAAGGAGTCCGGCACCCCGAGCGAATACCCGTCCGGCGGCATCCGGTTCGCCGCGTACGACGCCGAGGGGAAGGTGCTGGCGAGCAGGACGCTGGCGCCCTGAACCGGCATCGACCGCGCCGGGTCCCGCGGATCGCTCCGCGGGGCCCGGCGCGGGTCTCGGCGCGGGTCCGCGTGCGGACGGCGGATCCCTGTGGACGGCGGGGCCCTTACGGTCGACCGCGTCCGGGGCCCGGTCCGGGCCGGTCGGTGCCGGCCCGTCGCACCCGTACCGAGGCGGCGTCGACGATCGCCGACGTCCAGTCCGGCTCACCGCAAGCACCCGGCCTGTTCGGTGCGGCCCGGTGCAGTCGGCACCACAGCCCCGCCCTCGTCCAGGCGGAGAAGCGCCGGTGCGCGGTGGCCGGCGAGACCCCGAAGGTCGGTGGCAGGTGCCGCCACGCGCATCCGCTGGTCAGGACGTACACCACCGCGGCGAACACGGCCCGCTCGTCCAGCGGCGCGGTGCCACCGCCCTGGCGACGCGTCGCGAACGACGGCAACAACGGCGCGACCTGGTCCCACAGGCCGTCGGGGACCAGCCGCTGCGACAGATCAGCGCCCACGGAGCCATCATGCCCGCGGCGCGCCCCGATCCCACGTATTTATTGTCATGAACGTTACGAATATTTGCCTCGTCGACGTCCCCGCCCGGCGCCCGGTTCGGAGCCCCGTTCGGTGCCGGTTCAGCGTCGGTTCAGCCACCCGGCCGCCTCCGTCGCCCAGTAGGTGAGCACGATGTCGGCGCCCGCGCGACGGATCCCGGTGAGCGACTCCAGCACCGCGCGGTCCCGGTCGATCCAGCCGTTCGCCGCCGCGGCCTCGAGCATCGCGTACTCGCCGGAGACCTGGTAGGCGGCCACCGGCACCTCCGCGATGTCCTTGACCGCCCGGAGGACGTCCAGGTACGCCGTGGCCGGCTTCACCATGATCATGTCGGCGCCCTCGGCCAGGTCCAGCCGGGCCTCCCGCAGGCCCTCCCGCGCATTGGCCGGGTCCTGCTGGTAGGTCATGCGGTCGCCGACGAGCTGCGAGTCGACCGCCTCGCGGAACGGCCCGTAGAAGGCGGACGCGTACTTGACCGCGTAGGCGAGCACGGCCGCCTCGGTGTGGCCCGCCCGGTCCAGCGCGGCCCGGATCGCAGCCACCTGGCCGTCCATCATGCCGCTCGGCGCGACGACGTGCGCCCCGGCCTCGACCTGCGCCACGGCCATCTCGGCGTAGATCCGCAGCGTGCGGTCGTTGTCCACCCGACCGTGCTCGTCGAGCACCCCGCAATGGCCGTGCTCGGTGAACTCGTCGATGCAGACGTCGCCGATGATCACCGTCCCGTCGCCCACCTCGGCCCGCACGTCGCGCAGCGCCGCGTTGAGCACGCCGTCCGGGTCCAGGCCGCGGGACCCGTCCGCGTCGTACTCCAGCGGGATCCCGAAGAGGATCACGCCGCCGACTCCGGCCTCCACGGCTTCGACGACCGCCTTGCGCAGGGAATCGCGGGTGTGCTGAACGACACCGGGCATCGAGCCGATCGGGACCGGCTCGGTGGCGCCCTCCTTGACGAACAGGGGCAGCACCAGGTGGCGCGGCTCCACCGTGGTCTCGGCGACCAGGCGCCGCAGGGCGGGGGTGTGCCGAAGCCGTCGCGGGCGCTGTTCCGGAAACACCGATGTCCTCCTCGGGATCGACTGTACTCCAGCCTACGACCGGGCCGGCGCCCGGTCGGAAGCCACCACCGAAGCACGGTAACCGAGTTGGGCACGCCGGGTGACGCGCCGGGCGGGAGGTCGGCCGGTCGCCGGGGCAGGTGCCCGGGTGCGTCCTTCGAGCACGACCGGCCAAGTTGGGAACAGCGACAGCCACTTGGGGCGATCACAAGCTCCGTGCACGTTTTCCCGCCTAGGCTCATTCCCGGACATGAGGGAGTGAATCTGTGCGAACCGAGTTAGCACCCGAGATCGAGACCACCGACAAGCGAGCCCTCCGGCACGCGCTGCTGATCGCGCTGGCGAACGGGATCGGCTATCTGCCCTTCGCCCTGACCATCCCGATCCTGCCCGGCCACGTCACCGGCCGGCTGCACGGCGGCCCGGCCGAGGTCGGCGCGGTGATCAGCGGCTACGCGGTGACGGCGCTGCTGGCCCGCCCGGTGTCGGGCGTGCTGATGAACCGCCTCGGCACCCGGGCCCTGACCATCGGCGGAACGGTGCTGGCCGCGCTCGCCACGGTCTGCTATCCGCTCGCCGGGTCGATCACCGAACTCATCGGCCTGCGCATGCTGCTGGGCGTCGGCATGGGCGTGATGCTGGCCGCGGTCGGGGTCTGGCCGGTGCAACTTGTCGCCAAGGACCGGCAGGGTTGGGCGCTGGGCCTGGGCGGCACGGTGAACTACGTGGCCATCGGCCTGGGCGCGCCGCTGGGTTCCTTGATCGAGCACCTGGTGGGCACGGCGAGCACCTTCGTGATCTCGGGACTGATCGCCCTGCTCGTCATCCCCATCGCCCTGTACGTGCCCGAGGTGAGACTCTCCTCGACCTCGGAGCGGGCCGGTGTCGAGCAGGGCCGGGCCGCGCTGCTCGGCGTCGTCCTGCCCAGCGTCGCGCTGATCTTCACCGCGTTCGGCTTCGCGGCCGTCTCCAGCTTCGCGGTCGCGAAGTTCGACGCCCTCGGCATCGCCGGGGGAGCGGTCGTGGTCACCGCCTACTCCCTGACCGTGGTGCTGCTGAGGGTGGCGGGCAGCTGGATCCGCTGGGAGCCCACCCGACCGGTGGAGCTCGCGGGCCTGTTCCTCGTCGAGGCCCTGGGGGTCGCGCTCCTCGGGATGGCGGACGGCCTCGGCCTGGGTGTGGTCGGCGGTGTGCTCATCGGTGTGGGGATGTGGCAGATCTACCCGATGCTGGGCCTGTTCGTGGTCCGCTCGGTCAGCGAACGCCGGCGCGCCACGGCGCTGTCGACCTTCGGTGCCTGCTTCACGGTCGGCCTCGCCGCCGGCAGCGGCTCCCTCGGACTGGTCGCCGGGGCCGCGGGGTACCGGACGATGTTCCTCGTCTGCGCGGCCTGTGTCGGCCTGGGCCTGCTGGTGGCCGTGGCCGCGGCCCGGGCGGCCCGGATCGACTGACCCCGCCGGCTCCGGGTCGGTGCCGGCGGGGTCGGTGCGCGTCGGGTCAGCCGGCCGGGGTCACCGGTCGGCCCCGGCGAGCTGTCGGACGTACTCGACGAACTGCGCCGCCGTCGAGTGCTCGTAGAGCTGCTTCGGTGACACCCTCGGCAGGTCCCGTTCCCGCATCGCGGCGAGGACCCGGACGACCAGCAAGGAGTTCCCGCCCAGGGTGAAGAAGTTGTCCTGCGGGCCCACCGGGGTGTTGAGGAACTTGCTCCAGATGCCCAGGATGTCGTCGGCGATTCCACCGGAGGCGGACGGCTCCGGGGCCTCGGGGACCCGCCCGGTGTCGGGCGGCACGAGGGCGGAGCCGCCGCGCGGATCGGGCAGGCCGGAGACGTCCGGCTTCCCGTTGATCGTGAGCGGGATCCCGGCGACCGCGGTGATCGTCGTGGGCATCATGTAGTCGGGGAGTTTTGCCTTGGCGTGCGCGAGCACCTCCGCCGGGTCCGCGGCGCGCCCCGCGACGGTTTCCAGGACGACGTAGGCGTCGATCCGGCTGCTCGCCGGATCGTCCGGCTCGTCCCGGTTGACCACGACGGCTGCGGCGGTCACCCGGGGCGCGCCCAGCAGCACCGTGCGGATCTCGTCCAGTTCGATGCGGTGCCCGCGCACCTTGACCTGGTTGTCCAGTCGGCCGAGGTGGTCGAGGCGGCCGTCGGGGTGCAGCCGCCCCTTGTCACCGCTGCGGTAGACCCGTTCACCGGTCGCCCCGTCGAGGACGAACCGCTGCCCGGTCAGCTCGGGCAGGCCGAGGTAGCGGTCGGCCACGCCCGCGCCGCCGACGTAGATCTCACCCGGGACACCGGGCGGCAGGACCCGGCCCCGCTCGTCCCGGACGGACACCGACCACCCCGGCAGCGGTCGGCCGACCGACCGCGACCCCGCCGCGACCTCCCGCGGGGTCACCGTCTGGGCGGTCACGTGCACGGTGGTCTCGGTGATGCCGAACATGTTGACCACCCGGCAGTCGGAGACCGGGTGCCGGGCGAACCAGGGGGCCAGCATGCGTACGTCGAGCGGTTCGCCGCCGAAGACGACCAGCCGCAGGGCCAGCTCTCCCCGGACACGCTGATCGGTGCGGACGAGCTGCGCGAACGCCGACGGCGTCTGGTTCAGCACCGTGACGCGCTGCTCGGCCAGCAGGTCGTAGAACTCCTCGGTGTCACGGGTGGTCCAGTAGGGCACGACGACGAGGCGGCCGCCGGTGAGCAGGCAACCCCAGATCTCCCACACGGAGAAGTCGAAGGCGCTGGAGTGGAACAGTGTCCAGGTGTCGTCCGGGCCGAGCGCGAAGTCCTCGGCGGTCGCCCGCAGCAGCGCCAGCACATTGCGGTGCGGCACGACGACGCCCTTGGGCGTGCCGGTGGAGCCGGAGGTGTAGATCACGTAGGCGGGGCCGTCGCCCTCGTCGCCACTCCCGTCGGAAGGGCTTCCGCCGGTGGTTGCCCGGTCGGCTCCGAGCTTCGTCAGCGCGGCCGGGGTCAGCAGCCGGACCCCGGGGACCGACGGGAACTCCGCCGCGGAGGTGACCACGACGGGCACCTCCGCGTTCTGCGTGGTGAAGCGCAGGCGCTGCGCCGGGTAGCGCGGATCCATCGGCACGTACGCGCAGCCCGCCTTGAGCACGCCGAGCAGGGTGACCACCAGTTCGGCGTCCCGCTCCAGGCAGACACCGATCAGGCTGCCCGGCGGGACGTCCAGCGCGGACAGGCCCGCCGCCACCGCGTCCGCCCGGTCGTTCAGCTGCCGGTAGGTCAGCCGGTCGCCGTCGGCCAGCAACGCCACGGCGTCCGGCCGTGCGGCGGCCACCTGCTCGAAGGCACGGTCGATCCGCCCCCGCACGGGCGCCGTGCCGGCCGCCCCGCCCGCCCGCAGGATCGCCTCGCGTTCGGCGGGCGGCACCAGTTCCAGGTCGGCCAGGGGCCGTTCCCCGGAGCCGTGCGCCAACTGGCCGGCCAGATGCGCCACGTGCGCGCAGAAGCGCTGCGCGACGGCGGCGTCCACGCTGCCCCGGTCGAACCGGCAGGTCGCGTGGGAGGCGCCCCGGTCCAGCTGGACGGTGAGCGGGAAGACCGGGGCGAGGGCGGCGGTGTAGTGGCCGTCCTCGAAGGCCGGGCCCAGGATTACCCCGACCGCGGGCGGTTCCTGTGCTGTGGCCAGCGTGACCGGCATGGCTGGCGTCACCGGCTCCGGGTCGAACCGGTGGAGGAACTCCGCGCCGGAGCAGTCCGGGTGCTCCTCCACCGCGTGGACCCGGACGATGTCGCCGGTGTCGGCGCCGGTGCCGTCGCCCAGGTCCAGCACGCCGAGCTCGGCGCGGTTCCCGCCGCCGTAGCGGCTCAGGGCCAGGGCGATCGCGGGCAGGAAGAGCCCTTCGGCCTGTGCGCCGAGGCCGCTGAGATCGATCCGCGCGCTGCCGACGATCCCGCGCAGCTCCGGGTCGCCCAGGCCCCATTCGGGCCCGCGGCGCGGCGCGGGGCCCGGCGCGGGGCCCGGCCGGCCGGCGCTTGCGGGCCGGGGCAGTACGCCGGGCAGCACGCCGCCCTCCTCGGCCGGCCCGCCCAATGCCCGCCGACCGATCCGCCGCAGCGCGGCCGGCGGGACCGTCGCGCGGACGGCCACCAGGACCAGGTCCGCCGCTCCGTCGGTGTACCACAGGACCACCGCCCGCAGCGGAGGGCCGTCCCGGTGGATCGGCCGCAGGGACTCGGCGCGTCTGCGCTCCTCGGCCATCGGCTCGTCCGCGCCGGCCGGTACCGAGGTCTGCCAGAGCCGGACCGGATCGGGCGTCGCTCCGGACAGCAGGTGCTGCGGATCCGCGCCGGCGGGGAGCCGCAGCACGAGGCTGTGACACCCGGCGGCGGGCTCGTCGATCGTCGATGTCGTCACGGGGGCCTCCTGGTCATCGGGAGTCATCGGGAGTGGTCCGGAGTGGTCCGGAGTCGTCCGCCGTCATCGGGACGTGAAGCCGCCGTCCACGGTCAGTACGCTGCCGGTGACCTGACGGGAATCGTCCGCCGCCAGCCACAGGGCCGCGCCCGCGATGTCGGAGGGCTCGATCAGCGCGTTCATCGGCTGGTCCCGGACGAAGATCTGCTCGTGCTCGGCGACCGGGACCTCCAGGGACCGGGCGATCTCGGCGAGCATCCGGCCCTCCAGCACCGGATCGTCCCGGACCGACCCGGGGCAGAGCGCGTTCACCCGTACCCGCATCGGGGCGTAGTCGAGCGCCGCGGCCCTGGTCAGTCCGATCAGCCCGTGCTTGGCCGCGACGTAGCTCGCGAAGTGCCGGTACCCGACCGTGCCCGCGGTCGAGGACACGTTGATGATGCTGCCGGCCCGGCGCTCGACCATCACCGGTGCGACCGCCTTCATCATCCGCCAGGCGCCGGAGAGGTCGACGTCGAGCATGAGCGACCACTCGCGCTCGGTGATGTCGTGGGCGATCTTCCCGGAGGGCGAGGCGATTCCGGCGTTGTTGACCAGGACGTCCACCGTGCCGAACCGGTCGAGTGCCCGGTCGACCGCCGCCGCGCACTGCCGGGCGTCCCGTACGTCGACGGCGGTGGTCACGGTCGCGGCGCCCGCGCGTTCGCACAGGGCGGCCGTGTGTGCCAACTGGCCGGTCGATCCGAGCGGATAGGGCACATCGGGGAGGTCCCGGGTGATGTCCAGCAGGAGCAGGTCGGCTCCCTCCTCGGCGAACCTGAGCGCGCAGGCACGGCCGAGGCCGCGGGCCGCGCCGGTGACGATCACGGTCTTGCCGGTCAGCCTCACCTGGTGCTCGCGGCCGTCAGGCGCAGCAGCCGTTCCGGATCGTCGACCAAGTACATGTGGCCGCCGGGGAGTTCACGGTAGGAGAACGGACCGCTCGTCGCCCCGGCCCACTGTTCGGCCTGCGCGCGGGAGACGAGTTCGTCCTGCTCGCCGCGCAGGGCGGTGATCGGCACGGAGAGTGGCTCGGTGCCGCTCGGCCGGTAGTTCTCGTGCATCTCGACGTCGGCGCGGAGGATCGGGAGCAGGACCTCGACGAGTTCGGGGTCGTCGAAGGCCGCGTGCCGGTAGCCGGCGAACCGTTGCACCCCGGCGATGAACTCCTCGTCGGCCAGGCCGGTGGCCCGCTCGGTCCGTCCGTCCTGCGGCCCCGGTGATCCACTGACGAACAGGTGGCGCAGTCCGGGGTGGCCGATCCGTTCGAGCTCCCTGGCGATCTCGTAGGCGAGCACCGCGCCGAGGCTGTGCCCGAACAGGGCGAGGTCCGCCCGGTCCCCGGCGTCGGCCAGGATCCTCGGTGTCAGCTCGGTGACGGCGTCGGCGACCTCGGCGAACGGGTCGTCCAGGAATCGTTCCTCGCGCCCCGGCAGCTGGACCGGAAGCAGTGTGACATCCGGTATTCCCAGCTTTTCCCATTCCCGGAAGAAACCGGCGCCGCTGCCCGCGAAAGGCAGGCAGACGAGAATCGGCTGTGGTGCACTCATGGGTCCTCATCCTTCTTCGTCATTCACGAAGTTTCCTGATAACCAAAGTCCCGGTGCCGCTCGGCAGCGTAACCCACGGACGGCTCCACCGACCACGATCCGTAGGTGCTGGTGGCCGGTATTCGATGGCAGCTGTCGGTCCGTGGCACCGGTCGGGGGTTCGCCGAACGGACTGCCGGTCCGGTGCCGCCGGCACTCGGGCTACCCATCACCCGGCCCCCCGCAAACCTCGGCTCCCGCCCGTGTGTTCACCCGAGATCACCACTTGTTGGAGTGTCGACGAACCGCCCCCCGCGTCATCCCGCTCGGTGTTCGGCCAGCTCAGCCCTTCCGTCCGGGAGGGTCGCAGCCGGAGGACGCTGTCTCACGTGGTGCCGGGCCCTCCGCCGTCCGCCGCCCGGCGGGAAATGCGGAGGGGGCAATCGAATCGGCCCCGCCGCTGCTCGGATCCACCGCCGACTTCCTGCCGGAGGCGCCACGTGAGACATTGTCAAATACGTGATGGGACGGCGGACAAACGGTGATGGCGCTTGTTCCCGCCGGAGCCGGCGTGCTTATACTCGCGGTTATGGTGGATCACCACGGAGTGCATCGGGAAAGCTTCCAGGGTTTACAGGATTTATCGGACCGGGTGGTGTGATGACTTCTTCGCGCTGGGCGATATTCACTGATCATGAAAACGGGCACGGTCGGAGTGTGAGGCGATGAGCATCCGCCAGCCCCCAGTCACCCGGACCGAGCGGATACTCGCCGACATCTGGTGCGATGTGCTCGAACTCGACGAGGTCGGGGTACTCGACAACTTCTTCGAAGTCGGCGGGTACTCGATGCTCATGCAGCTGGTACGGGCGCAGATCGCGGAGCGTACGGGTGTCCGTCCGACCTTGCCCGAACTGTTCATCCACTCCACGATCCGGTCGTGCGCCGCTTTCCTCGACGGATCGGCCACGGGTGGATCGGGCCCGGGCGGTTCGGCGAAGGGCGGTACGGCGAAGGGCGGTACGGCCACCGCCGGTACGACCATCCGGCAGGACAAAGGTCCCTTGGCAGAAGGCAGTTCGGGCCGCGACACGTTCCGTGACACGGACATCGCCGTCATCGGACTGGCCTGCCGCTTTCCGGACGCGGTGGACGCCGACCAGTTCTGGGACAACCTCGTGTCCGGCGTGGACAGCATCAGCCGCTTCCCCCCGAAGAGCATCCCCGGCCCCGGCGGCGGAAAGCGCGAGTACGTTCCCGCGCGCGGACTGCTCCACGAGCCGGAATGGTTCGACGCGGGCTACTTCGGCTACACCCCGCGCGAGGCCCTGCTCACCGACCCCCAGCACCGGGTCCTGCTGGAGTGCGCGGTCGAGGCGATCGAGGGCGCCGGCTACGACCCGGACCGGTTCCCGGGCCTGATCGGCATCTACGCCGGGTGCAGCCTGTCCTCCTACACGGAGACCCTGCGGGCCAGGCAGCAGGAGGACCGGTCGATCACCACCTGGGACATCCTGATGGGCACCACCAGCGACTACCTGGCCAGTCGCATCGCCTACAAGCTGGGGCTGCGCGGGCCGACCGCCAATGTGCAGGCGGCGTGCGCGACTTCGCTGTACGCGGTGCACTTCGCCGCCCGGGCCCTGCTCGCCGGGGAGTGCGATCTCGCGCTGGCGGGCGGCAGTTCGGTGCGGCTGCCGGCCGAGCTGGACAACTACCGGGTCGGCGGGATCACCTCGCCGTCCGGTGTCTGCAGCCCGTTCGACACGGCCGCGGACGGGGTGGTCGGTGGCCAGGGGTGCGGGATCACCGTGCTGAAGCGGCTGTCCGAGGCCGTCGCCGACGGCGACCACATCCATGCCGTGCTCCGCGGTTCCGCGGTGAACAACGACGGCCGGGACCGTGCGGGGTTCACCGCGCCGGGAGTCCGGGGGCAGGTCGAGGTGGTCAGGGCCGCCCAGCGCGCCGCGGGCGTCACGCCCGCGTCCATCACCTACGTCGAGGCGCACGGCACCGGCACCCGGGTCGGGGACCCGATCGAGGTCGCCGGGCTGAACCAGGCGTTCGACGACGGGAAGCCCCGCGAGGAGCCGTGCCTGCTCGGCTCGGTGAAGGGCAACATCGGGCACCTCGATGCCGCCGCCGGCATCGCCGGGTTCATCAAGACGGTGCTCGCCGTGGAACGCGGGACCCTCCCGCCGAGCCTGCACTACTCCGTGCCGAACCCCGACATCGACTTCGCGGCGGGCCCCTTCGTGGTGGTCACCGGGCCCACGCCGTGGGCGCCCGTCGGGCAACCGCGCCGCGCCGGTCTCACCGCCCGAGGTCTCGGCGGCAACAACGCGCACATCGTGCTGGAGCAGCCGCCCGCACCGCTGCCGCGCGCCGGGACCGAGGACCACCAGGTGCTGGTGCTGTCCGCGCACACCCCGGCCGCCCTGGACGAGCTGACGGCCCGGATCGCCGACCGGCTGGCCGACCGTCCGGACCTCGAACTGCGGGACGTGGCCTGGACCTTGCAGGTCGGCAGGCGGCTGCACGGGTACCGCCGGTACGCGGTGGTGCGCGACCGGCAGGACGCCCTGCGGGTGCTCCGCGGGGGCGCCCCGGAGTGGCTGGTCAGTGGTGACCACGCCAGGGACGGGCGGGCCGTGGCGCTGCTGGTGCCGCGGACGGTGGACGCCGAGCTGGTGCGGCACTGGCAGGCCCTCGGCCCGGTCCCGGACCTCACGCTGGGCCCGGACAGCGACGATGCCGCGATCGGCTCCGCACTGGACACCCCCGGCCGGGTGTTCCTGGACCTCGGCGACCCGGCTGCGGCCGCACGGCTGCGGGAGCATCCGCGGTGGACGCCGGAGCACATCGTCGTCACGGTCACCGATCCCCTGGCGGCACTCGGCGAGCTGTGGCTCGCCGGGCTGCCGATCGACTGGGCCGCCGCGCGCACGGAGCCGGCGCGCAGGGTGCCCCTGCCCGGCTATCCGTTCCAGCGGCAGCCCTACCTGCTGGAGGCGGGACCCGCCGTGCAGCCGTCCTCGTCCGCCCCCGAGGCCGGGCCGAACACGGAGCGGACGGTGTCGATGCTGTTCACCGAGATGCTCGGTCTGCCGGAGGTCGACCCGGAGGACAGCTTCTTCGACCTCGGCGGGGACTCGCTGGTGGCGAACGAGCTGGTGGGCAGGCTCGAACAGCTGCTGCCGGTGCGGCTGGAGGTTCGGGCGATGTACGACGCGCCGTCGGTGCGGGAGTTCACCGCCCTGGTCGAGGAGCAGCTGCGCGGCGCGGCGGTGCGCCATGACTGAGATCCGGGTGATCGAACGCCCCGCGCCGGCCACCGCCGTGGCCACCCTGTACTGCTTCCCGCACGCGGGCGGCGCGGCCGGGGAGTACGCGCGCTGGGCGGCGTACACACCCGGTCTGCGACTGGTGGCCGTCCAGCCTCCGGGCCGGGCGCACAACCTCGGTGCGCAGGCGTTCACCGCTATGCCGGAGCTGGTGCGCGAGATCCTCGCGAAGGTGCGGTTCACCCCGCCGTTCGCCCTGTTCGGCCACAGCCTCGGCGCGCTCGTCGCGTTCGAGGTGGCCAAGGCCCTGGGCACGAGCCCGACCCGGCTCTTCGTCTCCTCCTGCCCGCCTCCGCCGCTGGCCGTGTCGGACCCGCCGCTGCACCTGCTGGACGATCCCGGGCTGCACGCCGAGATCGAACGGCGCTGGGGCCCGCTGCCCGCGGCCACCGGAGCCGACCGGGACCTGCTCACCGCCGCGCTGGCCTGCTACCGCGCGGACCTCCAGGTGCTGGAGACCTACGAGCACGTGCCCGGCTCCCGGCTGGGGTGTCCCGTCACCGCGCTCGCCGGTGCGGGGGAGCCGAAGCGCGAGGAGTGGACGGCAGGCTGGCAGGACCTCACCGACGGGGCGTTCGCCTCGCACGAGCGGGCGGGAGGCCACTTCCACACCCGGGACGACCTCGACGGCCTCGGCAGGCTGCTCGGCGACACGGTGCGCGCCGACCTGATCCGGGCCGAGCGCAGTACCACCAGGTGAGAGCGGTGCGGGGCCGCGCCGGCGGGGGATGCCGCCCGCCGGCGCGGCCCCGCGCGGGTTGCCCAGGGGGACCAGACGTGGGAAGACGACACCGTGGAGGCCGAACCGTGCACCGGAGCATCACCAGGACCTACCTCAAGCACTACGCGAACGTCCACCGGGGAGCCGCCGGGCTGGTGCCGCTCACCGGCGCGCAGCGGAGGTTCCACCACACCAGGTCCGCCGATCCGCACGAACGGGTGAGGATCCTGCCGGTCTTCCTGGAGTTCCCGCCCGGCCTGCTGCAGACCGGCCGGCTGGAGCGGGCGGCCCGGTCGGTCCTGCGGCGGCACCCGGCCCTGCGCGGGGCGGCGGAGACGGTCGACGGGGTGCCGCTGCTGCGGATCGGTCCGGTCCCCGAGGGGCCGCTGGTGCGGGAGACCGCGGCCCCGGACGCCGACGCCGCCGCGTGGGCGGCACTGGAGGACTGGTCCGCAGGGCACGGACCGTTCCGGCTGGTCCTGGCCAGGGACGACCGGCGGGACCTGCTCGCCATCGGGTTCGACCACCTGGTCTGCGACGGCGAGTCCACCGGCCTGGTACTGGACGAGCTGATGTCCGCCTACCGGAGCGGCGAGGAGGTACCGGAGTCCGCGGCCGCCGGCGAACTGTCCCGCTACCGGGAGGCGGTGGAGCGGCAGCTGGCCCGCGAGCACGAGGCCAGCGGGCCGGAGGCGCTGGCGCACTGGACCTCCCGGGTGCGCGACGCCGGGCCCGGCCGGTGGGGCCGGGAGCCGGGCGAACGCGGCGGGCAGGCCACGGCCTGGCAGCGCGTCGCGCTGCCGGGACCGGCCACGGACCGGCCCTTCGCGGCGCTGCTGGCCGCCTGCCACACGGCGCTGACCCGGACGCCGGGCACCGCGCCGGTCGCCTACACCTGGGGAAGCCCGGACGGGGCGGGTGTGGTCGGCTGCTTCATCAACACGGTGCTGGCCAACCCGCAGGGCGAAGGCGTGCGCGAGAGCTGGTGGGAGGACCTCGAGTTCGTCGACACCCCGTTCGACGAGGTCGTCCGGGCCGCCCGGGCGAGCCGCGCGCCGTGGACCGGCCACCTCGACCTCGTGCTGACCCTCATCGATCTCACCCGCCGCCCGGCACCGGTGCTGGACGGCGTGCCCGGCCGGTTCAGGTACCCGCCGGGCAGCCGGATGGAGGACCCGGTGATCGTCACCGCCGTCCACGAGGGGACGGAGCTGTCGTTGCGCGTCGACCACGATCCCCTGATCGTCCCCGCCGCCGACGCGACCGCGATCGCCGACGCGCTCGGCGCGTCCTTCACGGAGGCCGGCCGTGTCGCGGGCTGAACCCGCCGCCCGTTCGGTACTGATCAGCCTCGACGGGCGGTCACCGGCCGTGGAACTGCCGGACGGGGACAGCGTGCGGTTCGGGTGGCGGGCCGGGGAGATCGCCGTCGGCACCGACCGGGCGCTGACCGCGGGCCGGATCGACGCGTTCGGCGACTACTGGCTGATGTCGAACTCCGGCACGGCGGGCACCTACTGCGTGGAGAACCTGGAGGGGGCGGGGGAGTACGTGAAGGTGCGGGCCGGCCGGGCCGGGGTGCCGATCCCCTTCGAGCTGAGCCGGGTGACGCTGACCGTGGGGGCGGGGAGCAACAGCTTCACCGTCTATGCCCCGGAACACCGGCCCACCGCCCAGCCGGACGGCGGCGGGATCCCGTTGCTCGACGAGGAGAGCCGGTACTTCCAGGTGCTGGTCTGCCTGTGCGAACCGAGGCTGCTGGACTGCGGCGCGGCGGCGGTGCCGACACCGGCGCAGGTCGCGGCCCGGCTGTCCGCCGCGGGCGTGCCGCTCGGCCGGTCGGCGGTCAACTACCACATCGACTACCTGGTCAAGAAGCTCGGGACGGCGGCCCCGCGCGGGATGACCCGGGCGTGGAAGCGGGACACGGTGGTGACGCTGGCGTTGAAGTTCGACCTGGTGCGTCCCGAGCATCTCGGCCTCGTCCCCGGACGGGTGCCCGGACGGATTCCGGGGCGGGTTCCGGGGCGGGTTCCGGGACGCTTCGCAGGAGGTGCGGACCGGGCCGCCCGTCCGGCGCTCCACGTCTGACGGCCCGGCCCGGCCCGCTCAGCTGCCCGCTCACCTGCCTGCTCACCTGCCCCGCTCACCGGCTCCCGGCGGCGGCGACGATCCTGGTGACCTCCTCGGCGAACTCACCCAGGGTCGTCTTCTCGAACATGATCCGCGGGGGCACGCGGTGACCGAGCTCCGCGCGGATCCGGCCGACCGCCTGGACCGCGAGCAGCGAGTGCCCGCCGCGCTCGAAGAAGTCGTCGTCCTCGCGGAGTTCGATTCCGCCGAGGAGCTGGGACCACACCCGTCGGACCACCTCCCGCACCGGGTCCTCGTCCTCGGCGGGTGCCGGGCCGTCCGCGCTGTCCTTGCCGTCCGCGCCGTCCGCCACCTCCGTGATGCGTGCGGAGTGCAGGGCGCGCAGGGCCGCGAGATCGACCTTCCCCCGCTCGGTCACCGGCAGCCGGTCCACGAACACGATCACGTTGGGGACCATGTGGCCCGGCAGCCTGCCCCGCAGGTGGGCATGGATCCCGTCCGCCGATCGCCGGTCCGGCGCGGCCACCACGAACCCGGCGAGCGCGTGGCCCTGGGGCAGGACCGCGCAGTCCTGGACGTCGGGATGCGCGCGCAGGGCGGACATCACCTCCCCGATCTCGACCCGGTGTCCGTTGACCTGGACCTGGTCGTCGTCCCGGCCGAGGAACTCCAGCGGGCCCGAGGGCGTCGTCCGGACCCGGTCACCGGACCGGAACACCCGGCCGAGGCCCGGCAACCGGACGAAACGCTCCTCCGTGAGCGCGGCATCGCCGAGGTAGCCGCGCGCCACGCAGGCGCCGCCGATCAGCAACTCCCCGTCCGGCGAGACGTGCAGCTCCGCCCCGGTGACGCCCTGGCCGATCGGTACGTCCGGCCCGGTGTCCGTGGCGGCGTCGAACTCGTGGTAACTGACCGCCACGGCCGCCTCGGTCGGTCCGTACCGGTTGAACAGCCTGACCCCGGGCAGCAGTTCGACGATGCGGCGGGCCACGGGGGTCGGCAGCCGGTCCCCGCCGCTGATCAGGTAGCGCAGGCCGGTGGCCTTCCGGAACTCCGGCTCGTCGAGCAGGAGCGACAGCATCGCCGGGGGGAGCCGGACCGCCGTGATCCCGTGTTCGACGAGGGCGGTGGCGATGGCGAGCGGGTCCTGGTGGTCGCCCTCGGCGACCGAGACCACCGTGGCGCCCGCACCGAGCGGCCAGAAGAAGTCGGTGAGCGAGGCGTCGAAGGTGTAGGGCGCCACCTGCAACAGCCGGTCACCGGGCCCGAGCGGCAGCCGCTCGGCGAGCCACTCCAGGTGCGGGGCGAGATTGCGGTGCTCGACCACCACACCCTTGGGCGTGCCGGACGATCCGGAGGTGTAGAGGACGTAGGCGGGATCGTCCGGGGCGCCGACAGCCGTCGGTCCGGCCTCCCGTACCCCCTCCTCCTCGATGTGCACCTGGAGCGTGCGGACACCGCCGCCGTCCCCGAACCGGGCGGCGGTCGCGTCGTGCACCAGTACCGCGGCCGGTGCGCAGTCGGCGAGGATCCGGGCCAGCCGCGGCGCCGGCTCCTGCAGGCCGAGCGGCACGAACGCCGCACCCGCCCGCAGGACACCGAGCACGGCGACCGCCATGTCGGCCCCGCGTTCCAGGAACAGCGCGACCCGCGTGCCGGGGCCGGCTCCCGCGTCGAGCAGACGCCTCGCGAGCCGCCCGGACCGCTCGATCAACTCCCGGTGGCTCAAAGGCCGTCCGGCACTGTCGAGCCAGGCCGTGGCCGCCGCCGGCGCCCCCTCGAGAACCCGGGTGTGCAACAGGTCGTGGTCCGACATCCTCGTCCCCCCGCGGTCGGGTCGCTCACAGAGGTTCGATCCGATCACAGCTCCGGGGCCGCGTCATCCTGTCGAACGTCAGGGGTGGTCGACTGCCGGCCAGGTATCGCTCAGACCGTGTCGCGCCCCTGTCCGGGCGGTAGCCTGACCGAAGGACGGGCAGATGCCCCGCACGACCGCATCGGCGCGCGACCGCATCGGCGCGCGAGCGCACCGCGGCGGGGATTCCTGGACGGGGCCGCGTGCGCCGCCGGCCCGGCCGCCGGGCCTGCCGGTGAACGGATCACCCGCACAGGTCTCTCACGCCGCGAGATGAGGGGACGCCACACCCATGGACTCCGTGCCGAACACCCCGCCGGGCCAGCTGCGCCGGATGGCCGCCGTGTGGGAACAGGTCCTGAAGAAGGGCGGGATCGGGCCGGACGACTCGTTCTTCACCCTGGGCGGGCAGTCCGTGATGGCCGGCACCCTGGTGCGCGCGGCGGGGGAGCGGTTCGGGGTGCGGATCCCGATCCGGACGCTGTTCGAGTACTCCCGGCTGGGCGAGTTCACCGACCACGTCGTGGGGTTGGCACCGCCCGCAGCGCTTCCCGCAGCGCCGCCCACGACACCGCTGCCGGAACGCGCCGCCCTGGCCGTCCCGCTGGCCGTCCCCCTGGAGATGACGGCGTTCCAACGGCGGATCTGGCTCGCCGAGCAGATCGATCCGAGCGTACGCAACCACGTACCGCTCGCCTGGTCGGTGGCGGGCCGGCTGGACCCCGACCGGCTGTGGGTCGCACTCGGCCGGCTGGTGGCCGAGCACGAGATCCTGCGCACCCGGTTCGTCGACGAGGACGGCGGGTGGTCCGTGCAACTGCGCGAACCCTGGCTGCCGCCGTTGGAACTGCTCGACCTCGGCGACGCCCCCGACACCGCCACCCACATTCCCGACGGCATTCCCGACGGCATACCCGACGGTATTCCCGACGGTGTGACGGAATGGCTGGAAGCCGCCCTGCGCCTGCCGTTCGACCTGGAGTCCGGACAGCTGCTGCGCGCCGCCCTGGGCGAGTTCGCCGACGGCCGGCAGGTGCTGCTGCTCTGCGTGCACCACCTGGTGATCGACGGGGAGTCGATACCGGTCCTGCTCGCGGAACTCGACCGCTACTGCGCGACCCCGGACCGGGCGCGACCGGTCGTCCAGTACCGCGAATTCGCCGCCCACCAGCGGGAGCAGCGGGACAGCGCCTCCTGGCACACCGATCTGGCGTACTGGGAGTCGGCCCTGGAGGGAGCGTCCGCGGACACGCCGCTGCCCGCGCCGGACCGGCCGGAGCCGAACGGAGCGTTCCGACTGCCCCTGCCCGCAGGGCTGCTGGACTCGCTGCGCGCGGTGCAGTCCGAGCACGGCGTCAGCTGGTTCATGGTGGCCGCCACCGCGCTGGCGGTGTCCCTGCACCGGTGGACCGGCGTCGACGACGTCACCTTCGGGTCCCCGACGGCGAACCGCAACCACCCCCGGTTCGCCGAACTGTTCGGCCCGAGCCTCAACACGGCGGTGCTCCGCTCCGGGGTGACCGCGGACAGCACCGTGCTGGACGTACTGCTGCGGATGCGCCGCGAGGCCCTGGGTGCGCTGGAGCACCAGGCCGTCGAGTTCGACGACGTGCTCAACCGGCTGAAGCCCGCCCGGCGGTTCGGATACACCCCCTACGTGAACGTCACGCTGAACATGAACCTGCTGGACGACCACGCCGCGGTCCTGGACGGGACGCGGCTGACACCGCTACTGATCGACGAACTGCGCAGCGACTACGCCAAGTTCGGCCTGACGGTGACCATGGTGCAACTGGACGGCCAACTGATCGGCCTGGTGTCCCACCGCGGGGACCAGCTCGGGGCCGAAGGTGCCCGGGGCCTGGCCGAGCACCTCGCCGGCCTGCTGACCCGGTTCCCCGAGGCCCTGAACGAACCGGTCCTGCCGCGGGGTTGAGCCGACACGACGACGGGTGCGGGTGGCGGCAGCGCCGCCACCCGCCCCGTCACGGCGACCGCTCAGTGCTGGCCGGGCAGTTCGGTGATCGGGTGTCCGGAGACCTCGTGCGGCTGGTACGGCTCCTCGAGGAAATTGATCTCGTCGGCGTCGAGTTCCACGTCCAGCGAGTCGATGGCGTCCTGGAGATGGCTCATCTTCGTGGCGCCGACAATGGGCGAGGTGACCGCCGGCTTGGAGAGCAACCACGCCAGCGCGAGCTGTGCCATCGGCAGTTCACGTTTGGCGGCCAATTGTCCGAGCCGGTCGACGATTTCTCGGTCGTTGTCCCGGTAGAGAATTTTGCCGAACTCGTCGGTCTCGCTCCGGGTACTGACGCTGTCCCATTTCCGCGCGAGCCGCCCCCGGGCCAGTGGACTCCAGGGAATGACGCCGACGCCCTGGTCCTCGCACAGTGGCATCATTTCCCGCTCTTCCTCGCGGTAGATGAGGTTGTAGTGGTTCTGCATGGTGCTGAAACGCGTCCAGCCGTTTCGCTCCGCGGTGTACTGGGCTTTGGCGAACTGCCAGGCCCACATCGACGATGCGCCGATGTGCAGCGCCTTTCCCGCCTTCACCACATCGTGCAGCGCCTCCATGGTGACCTCGATCGGCGTCACCGGGTCCCACCGGTGGATCTGGTAGAGGTCGACGTAGTCGGTGCCGAGCCTGCGCAGACTGTTGTCGATCTCGGCCATGATCGCCTTGCGGGACAGCCCCACACCGTTCGGCCCGGGCCGCGTCCGTCCATTGACCTTGCTCGTCAGCACGATCTCGTCACGACGGCCGTATTCCCGGAGAATCTGACCGACGATCCGCTCACTGCTCCCGGCGGAGTAGACGTTCGCGGTGTCCACGAAGTTCACCCCGGACTCCAGGGCGTGCAGCATCATGGGCCGGGCCTGGTCGAGGTCCAGGGTCCAGCCGTGGACGCCCTTGCCGGGTGTTCCGAAACTCAGGGCACCCAGGCAGATCCGCGACACATCCATGCCGGTCGAGCCCAGCTTGACGTACTTCAAGATGTTCCTCCTACGACGGGATCAGTGGCGGAACGAACAACACTTCATGGTGGCAAGGCCGCAGACTTCCCCGCAAGGCTTCGAGCGATTCCGGCCGACCATGCCACCCCCTTTCGCGTAAAGCCGCCCGAAGCCACGAAACCGGTCCGCCCGATTTCCCTCCATTCCCTTCACAAGGAATCCGGGACGTCACCCATCCGGACGGACGCGACCGTCGACGACCTGTGCGCGTTCGGCGGGGCGTGGTACGAGTGGGGACGGACCCAGGGCGTCCACGGCTGGATCACCTACCGCAACAAGTTCCTCGGCACCGGACACCGGGGCCGAGCGGGTCACGCCGGAACCCGCCGACGCGTCGGCGTCCGGCGGGCCCTCGTCCGTGAGTGGCGGGACGCTACCGAGTCGCGCCGCCGGTGACCGGGACGGCTCGACCGCCGGAGGAGGAAGCGAGTTCCTCGTCCCGACGCAGTGGGACGGTCGCTTCGGCGAAGCGGTCGAAGTAGGCGCCGTCGAGGGGAGGCGGGGTCATGCCTGCTGCCCGGAGGGCGTCCCAGGTGGCCGTGCTGCCGATCCGGGGCGGGCAGTACCGCGGGTCGGGCGGGACGAGGTAGCGGCCGATTTCGCGCAGGGCGACCATCGGCAGCACCTCGGCGTCGGCGGCATTGCCCTCGACCTGGTCCCACCAGGTGCCGGCCGGGACCGGGGTGAGACGGTGTCCGGCGCGGCGCAGCGAATCGAAGAGGCCGGCCAGCGGGAGCGGGTCGGGCCGGGTGAGGTGGAAGACCCTTCCGGGGGTGTCGGGACGTACGGCCAGCAGCGCCACGGCGCGGGCGACCACGTCCACACTGTCGGCGGGGATCACGTCGGGGGCCTCGGGGGCGAGGCCGAGGGAGATCGCGGCTCGCACGATGGGGAGGAGCAGGTCGGACGTGGAGGTCCTGCCGGTCCGCGAGTGCGCCATGACCAGGCCGGGCCGGTAGATCGCCACGGGTAGGCCCCGCCCGGCGGCGGCGCGCAGGGCCTGTTCGGCGGCGGCCTTGCTGGCCGGGTACCCGAAGCCGCCGGTGGTGTCGGCCGACGGCTGGGTGCTCTCGTCCACTTCGGCGAGCCCGATCCGCTGTGCCGCGACCAGCACGCCGATGGTGGACACGTGGTGGAAGGCGGGCGCTCTGCCGGTCAGGGCGGCGGACCGTTCCGCGAGTGCGATCAGGCCGCCGGTGGCGGTGAGGTTGGCGGCGGCGAGGTCGTCGTAGTCGGCGGCGAGATTCACCTTCGCCGCGCAGTGGATCACCGTGTCGATGTTCTCGGCGAGCACGTCGAGGTCGTCGGGGTCCATGCCGAGCCCGGGTTCCTCCAGGTCGCAGGCGTGGACGAGCACCCGCTGCCGGCCCGCGGGCATGTCCTCGACGGTGCGCAGGCGTTGCTCGAGGCGTGCCCGGGCGGACTCGTTGTCGTGGGCCCGCACGAGGCAGTGGACGGTCACGGCGGTGTGGTTGAGCAGCGCGGCGCACACATGGCCGCCGAGGCTGCCGGTCGCCCCTGTGAGCAGGACGGCGCGGGCGGTCATGACCTCACCCCGTTCGCGGTGACGGAGGCGGCGAGTGCCTTGAGGCTCCTGGCCCGCAGGACTGCGGTGGGAGCGATGTCCTGCTGGTGGTGGCGCCGCAGCCTGGCGGCGATCTCGGCCGCCATCAGGGAGTCGACGCCGAGCCGGTCGAGGGGCCTGGTGCGGTCGATCCGGTCGGCGGGCAGTCCGAGGACGGCCCCGATGTGTTCGGCGAGCCGGTTCTCGAAGTCGTCGGGTGTGTCCGGCCCCTGTGAGGTCGTCGCTACGGTCGTCGGTGCGGGTGCGGGCGTCGCCACGGGCACGGGCACGGGCGCCGGTGCCGGTACCGGCGGTCGTGCCGGGACGGCCTGGGTGGGTGCTGCCGGCTCCGGCGGCCGCTCGGTGAGTACCCGGGGCGCCGGGACCGGCTGGGTCGGGGCGTTGCCGAGGAGTTCGCTGAGCAGCGGATCTTGCGCGTCGCGCGGGTAGGCATCGGCGTAGGTGTCCCAGTCGGCGGGGAGGCAGGAGATCCGGCCCTGCTGGGACAGGACGGCGGCGAACAGGTCCGGCGCGTCCTTGGGGCGCAGGGCCGTCATGCCGGCCGGTCGTACGTCGTGGCCGGTGGCCGTGCTGAGGCGGTGGGCCAGTCCGGTTTCCGCCCAGTAGCCCCAGTTCACCACGGTGGTCGGCAGGCCGGTGGAGTTGCGGTGCGCCGCGAGGGCGTCGAGGAAGGCGTTGCCCGCGGCGTAGGCGGCCAGTCGGCTGGAGGGGGTCAGCCCGGCCAGGGTCGAGGCGGCGGAGGAGAACAGCAGCAGGAAGTCGAGCGGCCGGTCGGTGAAGAGGCGGTGCAGCACCCAGCTGCCGGCGACCTTCGGGAGCACGGCCGCGTCGATCTGCCGGGGTGTCAGGTCGAGCGCCAGCGAGGGTTCGAGGACGGCCGCGGCGTGGGCCACGCCCGCCACGGCGGGCAGGCCGCGCTGTTCGCGTTGCTCCAGGAGCCGGCGCATGGCCGCTTCGTCGGACACGTCGGCCGTCGCGTACTCGGCTTCGGCGCCGGCTGCGGTGAGGCGGTCGATCAGGTCCTGGTCGCAGGACGGCGAGCGGCCGGTGAGCAGGATGTGGCGGGCGCCCTGGTCGACGAGCCACTGCGCGAACAGGGCGCCGACTCCCTGGCGGCCACCGGTGACGAGGTAGGTGGAGTCGGCGCGGATGCCTCCCGCCGGGCGGGCCGGGGTGGTGCTCGGGGCCGGCGGTTCGGCGGCGGGCACAGCCCGCCGGACGGGGGTGGCCCGCCGGACGGGGGTGGCGGTCATCCGCAGGACGAGTTTGCCGAGGTGTTCGGCGCGGGCCATCAGCTGGAAGGCGGTCTGCGCGTCCCTGGCGGGCAGGACGCGGGTGCGGGGCGGGGAGAACTCGGCGGACGCGAGGCGGTCCACGACGGTCCCGAGCAGCTCGCCCAGCTCCTCCGGTTCGTGGTCGACGATCTGCCGGAGATCGCCCGAGAGGTAGCTGCGGCCATCGGCAAGGTAGTCCATCGGCAGGGGCAGCCCCTGCCGGATGTCGCCGAGGGCCACGTTGACGTAGCGGCCCAGCGGGTTGAGGACGGCGAAGTTCGCTTTCAGCGCCTCGGCTCCGGCCAGGGTGTTGAGGACGACCTCGACCCCGGTGTCGGCGAAGGCCTCGGCGAAGGCGGTGTCCCGGGAGTGGGCGACGCGGGTGGCGCCCAACTCCAGGAGCAGGGAGCGCTTCTCCGGTGTCCCGGCGGTGGCGTAGACGGTGGCGCCGCGCTTGAGCGCGAGCTCCAGGGCCGCCAGTCCGAGGCCCCCGGTGGCCGAGTGGAGGAGCACCCGTTCCCCGGCCCGCAGCCGGGCGACTTCGGTGAGCGCGTAGTGGGCCGTGGACCAGGAGACCAGTGCGGCCGCGGCCTCGGCAGGAGTGAGGGTGGGGGGCCTGGGGAACACCCAGCGGGCGTCGGTGACGACGTGGGTGCTGAGGGCGCCGAAGGCGCAGGCCATGACCTCCTCCCCGGGGTGCAGACCGGTCACGTCGGAGCCGGTCCTGACGATCGTGCCGGCGCACTCGTAGCCGAGGGCGCCCTGGTTCCGGTTCCAGCCCTCCTCGGGCCGGAGGACGGTCAGCACGTCGCGGAAGTTGACACTGGCGTGGCTGACGGCGATCTCCACGGTGCCCGGGCCGGGTTCGGTGCGTCGGGTCGGGGTGAGTGCGAGTCCGGCGATACCCCCGGCAGTGGTGAGGGAGAAGGCGCCGGTGTGCTGGGTGGTCATGATGGCCTCCTGTGGTCAAAGGGCCGTTGCGGGTGCCGCCGAGCGGACCAGGCGGGCGGCCAGCGGTCGGCCGTCGCGTACCGCGATCCGGCTCTCGTCGCCCGCCCGGCTCAGCAGGCCGACCAGTCGGCCGGCGTCGGGTCCGGACTCCTCGAGGTCGACGAGGGTGACCGGGAACTGGGGGATCTCCAGCGCGAGGGTCTGGGCGAAGCCCCACCGGGCGGCCTGCCACGGGGCCGGGCAGGTGTCGCGCGGGAGGGCCTGCTGTGCGCCGCGGGTGAGCAGGAACAGCCGAGTGCCCTCCGGCTGCGGAACGTTCCTGAAGGCCCGGGCCAACGGGAGCAGCGAGGCGCAGGACTCGGTCACGTTCCACTGGACCTCGCGGGCCGAGGCGTGCTCGTCCGTACTGTCGACCAGGGCCCAGAGGTCGACCACCGCGCGCAGTGGCCCGGTCCGGCCCGCGGCCTCCAGGAGCCTGGCCAGATCGTCCGGGGAGCCCGGGTCGACGCTGTAGCGGCCCGGCCCCTCGGGGGCGAAGCCGGTTCCCTGGCGGGCGACGGTGACGGCGCAGCCCTGGTCGGCCAGCGCGCTCGCGATCGCGGCGTCCAGCGGGTCACCCGCCGACAGCAGCAGCCAGGAGCCGGTGGCCGCGGCGGTGTCCGGTACCGGCAGCGGACGCCACTCGACGGAGTGGGCCCACTCGTCGGCGGGCGGGACCGGCGGGTGGTCCTCGGTGGCCGAGGGCTCGGGGTACGGCTCCGGGGACTGCCCGAGGGGGTGGGCGCGGACGCCTTCGAGTTCGGCGGCCACCTGGCCCTGTCCGTCCACGAGGAGCACGTCGGTACGTGTTCCGTCCGATCCGTCGGTGCTGTGTGTCCTGGCGTGCGCCCACCATTCACCGGAGGTGAAGGGGGCGTGGATGCGCAGCCGGTCGATTCCCGCCAGGACGAAGCCGCGGGTGCCGGGGTCGTGCGGCCGCAACGACGCCGCGGTCTGGAGGGCGGCGTCCAGGGTCGCGGGATGCAGGCCGGGCCACTGGGCGCGGGCGGGCCTGATCCGTGCCAGGGCCTCGTCACCGGTGTGCCAGAGTTCGGCGATCGCCCGGAACTCGCCCAGCCAGGCGTTGCCGGCGCGGCTGTGGCTCCGGTAGAAGTGCTCGCCCGCCTCCCAGGCCCATTCCTCCCGCTCGCACCGGGCGCGCAGTCCGGCCGGGTCCACCGCCGGCGGCAGGCTCCGGGGTGCGGCGCGGTGGGTGGTGGCGTGGACGGTCCAGTGTTCGGACCGGTCGGGCCGGGCTGCCACCGTGAGGTTCTCCCCGTCGGCAGCCACCTTGATCTCCAGGCTCCCCAGCGCGTCGGCCTCCAGCAGCAGCAGGGCGTCCAGGGTGATCGCCCGCAGCTCCATGGGGTGGGCGCCGTCGTTGGCCGCCGTGTGGAGGAGTTCGAGCAGGGCCGCGGCGGGCATCACCGGGCGGCCGGACACCCGGTGGTCGAGCAGGAACACCGTGCGCTCCGGGTCGGGGCGGCCGGCCCGGCCCGTCCCGTCGGTGCGTTGCGCGACCAGCGGATGCGGCTGCCCGCCGTCGTGCGAGGGTTCGGGCGCGGGCTCCGCCGGATGCTCGGGCGGTGCGTCGTCCGCCGGGCGGTCGCTCTGTTCGCCCGCCGCGGGGTCCCGGGTGGCGGGCCCGGCCTCGCCGAGGGCGGGCCAGGGGCAGTCGGGTGCCTGGTGCCAGTGGTGGTCGCGCTGCCACGGGTACTGCGGCAGGCCGTCCACGAAGGCGTCGCCGAGCACCCGGTGCCAGTCGGGGTCGTACCCGGCGCAGTACAGCTCGGCGAGCGAGGTGTGCAGGGTCGCCAGCTCCGGTTCCGCCCGCCGCAGCGAGGCGGCCACCAGGGACTGCGCGCCCGTCGCCGCTCTGAGCGCCGAGCCGAGCACGGGATGCGGTGCGACCTGGAGGAACACCGGGGGTCGCTGGTCGTCGTCGGCGAGCAGCGCGGCCAGGGTGTCGGACAGCAGCACGGGTTCGCGGACGTTGCGCCACCAGTAGTCGCCGGTCAGGATCCGGCCCTGCACGGGCAGTCCGGTCACCGTCGAGTACATCGGTACCCGGCAGGGGGAGGGGCTGAAGCCCGCCATCCGTTCCAGGAACGGATCGCGGACCATGTCGATGGCGGGGCTGTGCGCGGCGTACCGCACGGAGACGGCCAGGCAGGTGATCCCGAGTTCGCCGCAGGTGGCGGTGATGCGGTCGAGCTGGTCGGGTTCGCAGGCGAGGACCGTGGTGGTCGGGCTCTCCAGGACCGCGACCGAGGCCTGGGCCTCCGCTCTGGCGAGCAGTCCGGGAACGTCCTGGTGCGGCAGGGAGATCCGGCACATCCGTCCTTCGGGCGCGAGTTCCTCGATCAGCGCCGCACGCACGCAGGCGATCCGACCGGCCTGTTCGGTGGTCAGGGCGCCGGCGCAGCAGGCGGCCGCGATCTCACCCTGGCTGTGCCCGATGACGGCGTCCGGCTCGACGCCCCAGGACCGCCAGTGGGCGGTCAGGGCCATGCCCATGGCCCACAGTCCGGGCTGGATCCTGGAGGTGCGATCCATCCAGGTGTGGTCGTCACCGTTCAGGGCGGCGATGACGGACCAGCCGGTGTTCTCGCGGATGACGGCGTCGCACTCCTCCAGGGTTCGGCGGAACGGGCCGCCGAGCCGGAACAGCTCGCGGCCCATGCCCGCCCACTGGGCGCCCTGGCCGGGGTAGACGAACACGACGCGGGGCCGCTCGCCGCCGGTGTCCAGCTGTGTGGCGAGGTCCGGGTGTCCCTCGCCGTCCAGGTGTGCGCGCAGGGCGGCGGCGAGGTCCTGCGCCGAGGCGCCCCGCACGGCCAGCCGCCGGTCGTGGTGGTCGCGCCGGGTCGCGGCCGCCGCAGCGGTCGCGGGCGCGGGCAGCCCGGCGTCGAGCCGGTCGGCGTAGGCCCCGGCGAGGTCCCGGAGCGCGTCGTCGGAGCGTGCGGACAGCGGCAGCAGTACCGATGCCGGGTCCGGGTCGGCGGTTGCGCCCACCGGGTGCGCGGGCGACGGCTCCGGCGGCCCGGTGAGCACGGCATGGACGCAGGTCCCGGTGAGCCCGAAGCTGTTCACCCCCGCGAACAGGGGCCCGTGGGCGGCGAGGGCCTCGGGGGCGCGCGGCACGGTGAGCGCCGAATCGTCGCGGACCAGAGCCGGACGGGGAGTGCTGAGCCAGGGATTGCCCGGGACGACGCGGTGCTCCAGGCTGAGCACCGCCTTGATGAGCCCCACGACACCGGCGGCGCTCTCGGTGTGCCCCACGCACACCTTCGCCGAACCGACCAGGCACCGGTCCCCGGAACGGGGGCCCAGTACGCCTTGCAGCGCTTCGAGTTCGATACCGTCGCCGACGGCCGTCCCGGTGCCGTGTGCCTCGACGAAGGCGACCTCGCGCGGGTCGACCCCGGCGCTCGCATAGGCCTTGAGCAGCAGTGCCTGCTGCGCTGCGGTGTCCGGGGTCGCCATACCGCCGGGCACGTGCCCGTCGTTGCCGATGGCGCTGCCGAGGATCACCGCGCGCACCCGGTCCCCGTCGGCCAGCGCCCGCCCGAGGGGCTTGAGCAGCACCATGCCGGCCGCCTCGCCGCGCACGTAGCCGTCGGCCGAGGCGTCGGCGAACTTGCAGCGGCCGTCGGGGCTGAGCGCGCCGGCCCGGCCCAGCGTCAGGCTGTTGAACGGAGTGAGGACGACGTTGACACCACCGGCCAGCGCCAGGTCGCACTCGCCCGACCGCAGGCTCTGGCAGGCCAGGTGGACCGCCGCGAGCGAGGAGGAACAGGCGGTGTCCAGGGTGAGCGACGGGCCCTGGAGGTCGAAGGCGTACGAGATCCGGCCCGACAGCGTGCTGCGGGTGCAGCCGAGTTCGGTGTACAGGTCGAGGCTCTCCGGGTCGCCGATCTGCCGCAGCCAGTAGTCGCCGTTGAAGCTGCCGACGTACACCCCGACGCACTCGGTCGTGTCGACGAGGGGCACGCCCGCGTCCTGGGCGGCCTCGTACGCGGTCTCCAGCAGAAGGCGCAGCTGCGGGTCCGCCTTGCGGGCCTCGCGCGGCGACATCCCGAAGAAGCCGGCGTCGAACAGGTCGAGCCCGGGAAGGAAACCGCCCCGGTCCGAGGGGAGACGGTGGTCCGCGTCGGCGGCGGTGGCCGGCTCGTCGAGCCAGGCGCGGTCGGGCGGTGCCGTGCTCACACCGTCGCGTCCCTCGACCAGCAGGTCCCAGAACGCCTGCGGGTCCGCTGCTCCCGGGAAGCGTCCGGCAAGGCCGACGACCGCGATCGGTGCGTGGGCGGGGTCGGTGCCGGGCCTCGTCGGAAGCCCGGCGGATTCGGCCGACGCGCCGGCGGAACGCGCGTCCTGACCGTTGGTCACGGTGACAGGTCGGTGGTTCGTGGTGTTCATCGGACTCGTTTCCCTTCGCCGCTACTCGGCGATCCGGGTGCGGTAGCTCCAGCGGTAGAGGGGGACGTCCTGTCCTTCCACCTCCTGCATCTCGCCGGTCGAGGCGTAGTGCTCGTTGCAGCCGCAGTAGGAGATGACGGCCCGTTCGGTGTCGACCAGGGAGAGGTCCTCGACCCGGCACGCGCACGGCGCACCTTCGGGCCCGCCTTCGAGAGCGACTATCTCTTGCATATTCATGGCAATCACTTCGCGATCGGCTCTGGTCGGACAATCCCGCCAGGAATCGTGGGCGTTCCGTCGGAAGTCCTGGAAATGGGCAGGCGGGAATCGTCCTGCGTGGGAATCGTGGGAGGGTGCGCCGACCGGCGCACGGGGAGGGTTGTGCACCGTCGGCGGTGCTCCCTCGCGGACCAGCTGATTCCTTGCCTGTCGGGCGCGTTTGCGCGGAGGCGAAGGATAGTGGAGGGGCGGGGATCGTGCATGTCGGGTGCACTGCTCCCCTGGCGAACTTCTGACATCCGCTAATCCCCATTTAACCACTCTTGGTAGTTTTTGAAATAGGCCGCGAGTGAAATTTCGCAGGTCCCCGCTTTGTATGCAGTATGCGCACGAACCAACTGTGGCTCTGAGTGATGCGGCGACCACCGAGGCCCCCTGCGGACCGGCTCGCCCGGCCGGGTGAAGGCGGTCTTCGTGGCGCATTACGGCGTCCGCGGCGGTGCACCCGGTGGGCCGTTCACCGGTCCTGCTGCCGTGCCCAGGCCGATGCCGCGGACGGGCGTGCGGGGGAGCGCCAGGAGCCCGGCGTCCGGTAGCGGACCGAGGTCCAGGGGGCCGGCTCGTGGCGGTCGGCGGACGGTCGGCGGGTCCTGGGGCGGGCACTGGCGAGGACCAGCAGGGCGACCGCGAGCTCGACGGGGCCGGGAGCGCCCCGGAGCACGGCGACGGAGGAGGTGGGAGTGCTGAGGGGCACGCGGGCAGGCGCCGGACGGGGGACCGGCGCGGCCCGCGCGAATCCCGGCGGCGCGTCCGGGCCGGTGGCCGGGACCCGCCAGCACGGTGGGCGGCGTCCTCGGTGGCTCGGTGGCCCGTCGCGGCAGGGGATCCCGTCGGGGCAGGGGAGCCCGTAGAAGGCGGGCGGCGCGTCGAGGTGGTCGGGCCGGTCCGCCGGCGGGGCCCCGACCGCGGTCGGGGTGGCGATGGACATGCCGGAACCGTCGAGCGGTCAAGTACGCGTCGGGGCGGGCCAGTAGGTCCTGTGCTGGAACGCGTAGGTCGGCAGGTCGACCGTCCTGGCGCCGAGTCCGTCGAAGAGCGGAGTCCACGCGACCTCACCGCCCCGCACCCAATGCTCGGCCGCCTCGGCGATCGCACTCGCGCCCGGTCGGACCGCTCCTCGACCGCCGGTCCTGAGATTGCGCAGCAGTTCCTCCTCGGTGGCGCCGTGGACGATCGTCCGCTCCCGGAGCTGGGGTCGGGTCGTCGCGAGCGAGTACGCGATGTCGGTCGCGCGCCACGAGGGCCGGGAGGAGAGGAGGTCGTGGAGTTTCCTCCGCTGGCCGTCCAGGGCCTCCGGGGACTCCCCGGAGAGGATCCACGGCAGCGCCCCCTGCGGTGCGGAGAACGGTTCCCGGGGCGGATCGGGCCACTCCTCCAGCACGGCGTGGCCGATCGTCCCGCCGAGGCCGAAGGAGAAGACGCCGGCACGGCGGGGGCGCCGCCCTCCCGGCCACGGGCGCGCCTCGGTCAGGAGCCGGACCGTCCCGGAGCCCCAGTCGACCAGCCGGGTCGGCGCGTCCACATGGAGGGTGCGGGGCAGGACGCCGTGCCGCATGGCCTGGACCATCTTGATCACGCCACCGAGGGCGCCCGCGCACTGGGCGTGGCCGAAGTTGGACTTCATCGATCCGAGCCACAGGGGCTCGTCCCGGGGGCGTTCCCGGCCGTAGGTGTCCAGGAGCACCTGGATCTCGGCGGGGTCGCTCATCCGGGTCCCGGCCCCGTGGCCCTCGACGGCGTCGACCTGCGCGCAGGAGAGCCCCGCACGGTCGAGCGCCTCGCGGATTACCTGGCGGCGGGCGCCTTCGTTGGGGGTGTGGACGCCGTTGCGCGGTCCGTCCTGGCCGATCGCGGTGCCGCGGACGACGGCGAGCACGGGATGCCCGAGGCGCTGTGCGTCGGCGAGCCGCTCGATCAGGAGCATGGCCACCCCCTCGCCCGGCGCGGTGCCGTCGGCGGCGTCGGCGAAGGACCGGCAGCGGCCGTCGCCGGCGAGGTTGATCGTGGCGTGGAGCGAGCCGAGCAGGGACGGCGTGGACATGATGGCGGCCGCGCCGATCAGCGCCATGTCGATCTCGCCGAGGTGAAGGGCCTGGACGCCGAGGTGGAGCGCCGCCAGCCCCGAGGTGCAGGCCGAGTCGAGGGAGACGGACGCACCGGTGGTCCCGAGGGTGTAGGAGATGCGGGAGGCCAGCATGCCGCCGGCGTTGCCGGTGAAGTTGTACGTGCCCAGCGCGGGGAGCCGCAGGTCGCTCTGGTGGACCAGGTCGAGATAGTCGTGGTACATCTGCCCGATGTAGACACCGGTGCGGCTGCCGCGCAGCCGCCGGGGGTCGATCCGGGCGTACTCGACGGTCTCCCAGGCCACTTCCAGCAGCAGCCGCTGGTGCGGGTCCATGCTCAGCGCTTCCTGGTCGCCGATCCCGAAGAACGCGGCGTCGAACGACCCGGCGTCGTGCAGGAATCCGCCGCTGGTGATGTGCCGGGGCTCGCCCGAGGGCGCCAGGCCGATGTCGATCGGCCTCCTCCAGGCGGGCCCGCGTTCGGTCGGGAGGTCTCCGACGACGTCCTGGCCGCCGGCCACGACGTTCCAGAGCTCGTCGGGGCCGGACGCGCCGGGGAAGCGGCATCCCATCCCGACGATCGCGATGGGGCCGGAGCGCTCGGAGAGCATCCGCGCGTTCGTCCTCCGGAGCTTCTCGTTCTCCACCAGGGTGGCCCTGAGGGCTTCGACCACCTGGTCGTATTCCGTGGGCATCCTTCTTCTTCTTTCCGGTGTCAGGCGTTCTGCCGGTGTTCCAGGGCCAGTGCGACGAGCGCGGCGGCGTCCATGTGCGTGAGTTCCTCCTCGTCCGGGGCGGGGCCGGCCCCGCCCGCGTCCAGGGACTTCCGCTCCCGGGGGTGTTCGGGCCGCTTGGTGAGTTCGTCGAGCATCCGGCGTGCGACGGCGGCCGGCGTGGGCGCGTCGAGCACGATGGTGGTGGGCAGCTGCAAGCCGGTCAGATCGTTGAGCTCCTTGCGGAGTTCCAGGGCGAGAAGCGAATCGGCGCCCAGTTCCATGAAGTTGCTGTGTTCCTCGACGCTGTCCGGCGACGGGCAGGTGAGCACACGTGCCGCCGTCGTCCGCACCAGGTCGGAGAGTGCCGCGAGCTGCTCGGGCTCCGGCCGCCCGGCGACGAGCGCGCGCAGATCCGCGGTCTCGCGGGGCCCGTCGGTGGACCGTGCGAGCGGCTCGTCGGCGAGGGGGCCGTCGATCCAGTAGCTCTCGTGCTGGAAGGCGTAGGTGGGGAGGTCGATCGGACGGGCCCCGGCCCCGGAGAAGACCTCGGCCCAGTCCGGGTCGGCTCCGTGGACGAAGGCCTGCGCCAGCGCCCGGCGGAACTGTTCCGGCCCGTCCTCGTCCTGCGGCAGGGCGCCGACCGCCGCCGCGGTGCTGCGCCGGGAGTCGAAGGTGTCGGTGAGCGCGTCGAGGAGGACGGGGGACGGACCGCATTCGACGAAGAGGTCGAACCCGTCGTCGAGCAGCTTCCCCACGGCTTCCTCGAACCGGACCGGGTCCCGCAGGTTCCGGCACCAGTACTCGGCGCCGAGCTCCGTGCCGTCCAGCAGGTCCGCGGTGACGGTGGAACAGAGCGGAATCCGGCCCGGCGAGCCGCTGACGGGGCCGAGGGCCCGGAACAGCGCCTCCCCGGCGGACTCCGCCCGGGGGGTGTGTGCCACGCCCGTCCCCGGGACGCGCCGCGCGGAAACGTTCCGAGCCGCGCAGTGGGCGGCGAACTCGTCGGCCGACTCCTGCGGACCGGAGACGACCGTGCTGTTCGGGCCGTTGACCGCGGCGACATGGAGTCGGCCCTCCCACCGCCGGAGGTCGGACCGGACGCGCTCCGCGGGCAGCCGGACCCGCACCGAGGCGCCAGCCTGCGGCTGTCCCAGGCACCGGCCGCGTGCGGCGACGACGCGTGCGGCCTCGTCCAGGTCGAGGGCCCCGGCGACCAGGGCTGCGGCGATCTCGCCCGGTCCGTGCCCGACGACCGCCTGGGGTTCGACGCCGTGGGAACGCCACAGGGCGGCCAGGGCCACCGTGACGGCGAACAGGACGGGCTGCGCGACGTCCTCCCGGTCGAAGGGCGGGGCGGACGGGTGGCCGCGGAGCACATCGGTCAGTCGCCAGTCCACGTGGGGCGCGAGGGCCTTCTCGCACTGCTCGACGGTCGCCCGGAAGACACCGTTCGACTCCAGGTACGCGGCCGCGGTGTCCAGCCGGGTCAGTGCCTGTCCGGGGAGGACGAACACTGTCCGGTGGAGCGGCGCGGCGCCGCGGAGGACCTCGGCCGAGTCGGCGCCGGCGGCCAGGGCCCGGAGGCCGCGCAGTTGTCCGGCGCGGTCGTTCGCGACCACGGCGGCGCGGTGCCGGAAGGTGGTGCGGGTGGTGGCCAGGGACCAGCCGACATCGACGGAGCGGCTGCCGGGCACCGCGCCAAGGTGCGCCAGCAGGTTGCCGGCCTGGTCCCGCAAGGCGGCCTCGGAGCGGGCCGAGAGCGGCCAGAACCCCTTGTCGGTGCCGTCCTCCGGCCGGGACGGTCCGGGGTCGGAGGGGGTGAGGTCCCGAGGTGCCTCCTCGAGGATGAGGTGGGCGTTGGTCCCGCAGACGCCGCGGGAGGAGACGGCGGCGCGGCGCGGGCGTCCGGCCGGAGGCCACGGGACAGCGGCCTCCAGCAGGGCGACCGGGCTCTGCCGCCAGTTGACCTGCGGTGTCGGCGCGTCGAGGTTCAGGATCCGCGGGAGTTCGCCGTGCTCGAACGCTCCGATCATCTTGATGACACCCGCCACGCCCGAGGCGGCCTGGGTGTGGCCGAGGTTGGACTTGACCGAGCCGATGTACAGGGGGGCGCCGGAGGGGCGGGCACGGCCGTAGGCGGCCATCAGCGCCCGGGCCTCCAGCGGGTCGCCGAGGTGGGTGCCGGTGCTGTGCGCCTCGACGGCGTCGACGTCCGCCCCGGTGAGCCGGGCGTCGGCCAGGGCCTGGGTGATGACGCGCTCCTGCGCCTGGCTGCTGGGAGTGCCGAGCCCGTTGCCGGCGCCGTCCTGGTTGACCGCGCAGCCGCGGACGACCGCGAGGATGCGCCGGTTGTCGCGGACCGCCCGGGACAGCCGCTGGAGCAGCAGCAGGCCGACACCCTCGCTGAAGCCAGTGCCGTCGGCGCCTGCGGCGAACGGCTTGCACCGGCCGTCGGGGGCCAGGCCGCGCTGCCGGCTGTACTCGACGAACAGCTGAGGGGTGGCCATGACGGTGACACCGCCGGCCAGCGCCAGGTCGCACTGCTGCTGGCGCAGGGCCTGGATCGCCAGGTGGATGGCGACCAGGGAAGAGGAGCAGGCCGTGTCGACGGTGAGCGCCGGCCCTTCGAAGCCGAAGGTGTACGCGACCCGGCCGGAGGCGAAGCCACCGGCGCTGCCGTTCCCGAGGTGGCCCTCGTGCTCGCCGGGAAGCTCGGCGAAGCGGAAGCCGTACTCGTTGTACATCGAGCCGATGAACACGCCGGTGGGGCTGCCGCGGAGGCTGCGGGGCACGATCCTGGCCCGTTCGAGGGTCTCCCAGGAGACTTCGAGGAGAAGGCGCTGCTGGGGATCGATGGCGGGTGCTTCCCGCCGGCTGATGCCGAAGAACTCCGGGTCGAACCCGTCCGCGTCGTACAGGAAGCCGCCGTGGCGGGTGGAGCTGCGGCCGGCCGCTTCGGGGTCCGGGTCGTACAGCTCGCGGACGTTCCACCCCCGTCGGGTCGGGAACCCGGCGATCGCGTCGCCGCCGGAGGCGACGGTCTCCCACAGGTCCTGCGGGCTGCGGATGCCGCCGGGGTAGCGGCAGGCCGCACCGACGACGGCGATGGGCTCGGCCTGCTCGTCACGGGTCCGGGCCAGCTGCCGACGGGCTTCCTGAAGGTCTGCGGTCACCCATCTGAGGTACTCGAGGAGCTTCTCGTTCTCGGACACGACACGTTCTCCTTCAGGTGCGGTTGCGGCCGAGTTCACGGTCGATGAGGTCGAAGAGCTCGCCGGCGTCGGCGTGCCGCACCCGGTCGGCACCGTCGGACGTTCGGTCTGGCGTTCGGTCTGGCGTTCGGTCTGGCGTTCCGTCGGGCGTTCCGTCGGGCGTTCCGTCGGGCGTTCGGTCCGGCGTTCCGTCGGGGAGGCCGGCCAGGAGCTGGCGCAGCCGGTCCCGGGCCGCGGCGCGCGCCGGCTCCTGGGGCGGGAGCGAGGCCAGGGGAGCCGCGAGGGCTTCGATGGCGGCCAGCAGCTCCTGCCCGGGGTCGGCCGCGGGCGGTGCGAGTTCGCCGAACAGGAAGTCGGCCAGGGCCGTGGGGGTCGGATGCTCGAAGGCCACCGTGGCCGTCAGGGCGAGCCCGGTCGTCGCGGCGATCCGGTTGCGGAGCTCGACGGCGGCGAGCGAGTCGAAGCCGAGGTCCTTGAACGCGAGGTCCGGGTCGAGTCCGTGCCGGGAGGAGTGGCCGAGGACGGCCGCCACCGTGTCACCGACCCGCTCCCGCAGGAGTCGGCGCTGCTCCGGCTCGGGCAGACCGGCCAGGTCGTCGGCGACCGACGGGGCCCGCGGACCGGCGCTGGGCCGCCTGGGCACGTTGCGGACCAGGCCGCGCAGCAGCGGCGAGGCGGTTCCGGCAGCCAGGAGGGGCCGGAGCGCGGGAAGGTCGACCTGGACCGGGCAGAGCACCGGCGCCCGCAGGCCGAGACAGGTGTCGAGGAGCTGGAGCGCGTGCTCGGATCCGAGCGGCTTGATGCCGGCCCGGTCGATCCGGGCCCGGTCCACCGCCGTGAGGTGCTGGGTCATTCCGCTGGCCTCGCCCCACAGGCCCCAGCCGAGGGCGGTGGCCGGGAGTCCTTCGGCCCGGCGCCGGACACTCAGGGCTTCGAGGAAGGCGTTGGCCGCGCAGTAGTTGGCCTGGCCGGGATTGCCGAGGGCCGCCGCCAGCGAGGAGAACAGGACGAACGTGGACAGGTCCTTGCCGGCCGTCAGTTCGTGCAGGTTCCAGGCTCCGTCGATCTTGGGCCCGAGTACGCGCGCCAGACGTTCGGGCGTCAGGCTCGCCAGGGTGCCGTCGTCCAGCACACCGGCCGCGTGGACGATCCCGGTGAGCGGACGGTCCGGGGGGATGCGGTTCAGGGTCTCGGCCAGCGCCGTCCGGTCGGTGATGTCGCAGGCGGCGATGTCCACCTCCGCTCCGAGCTCGATCAGCCGTGCCTGGAGCCGGTCCGCTCCCTCGGCGGCGGGCCCGCTCCGGCTGACGAGCAGCAGACTGCGCACTCCCCGGGAGGTCACCAGGTGTTCGGCGAGCCGGGCGCCGAGCGTGCCGGTCGCGCCCGTGATCAGGAACGTCCCGGTGCCGGTCGTGGCCGGGGCCTCGGCCGGCTCGCGGGGGACCGGCCGGAGCAGGGGGGCGAGCATCGACCCGCCGCGCAGGGCGAGCTGGGGGGCGCCGTCGGCGACGGCGGCGGCCAGGACGTCCCGGCCGGGGTGGGTGCCCGGTTCCAGGTCCAGCAGGACGATCCGGCCAGGGTGCTCGGACTGCGCGCTGCGGGCGAGGCCCCATACGGTGGCTCCGGCCGGGTCGGGGCCGTCCTCGCCCGCCGAGCCGGGGGTCGCCCCCCACGTCGTGACCAGGAGCGGGACGGACGCGAGAGCGGGCTCGGCCAGGAAGTCCTGGAGCAGGCGCAGGGCGTACTGGGCGGCCCGGTGCGCGGCGGGCACGGTGGCGTCGGGCGCGGTCGGGTCGGACACGGTGGTGACGGGTGCGACGACGAGTTCGGGTACCGGCGCCCCCCGGGAGAGGGAGCCCGCGAGGGCGGGGACGTCCGGGAAGCACGGCGCGGGCGGGTCCTGCGGGAGGTGTCCCACCACCGCCCACGGGGCGGTGGCGGCCCCCGGGGGCGCGGACGCGGGCAGCGGCGACCACTCCACCCGGTACAGGTCCTCGTGGTGGGTGGAGACGATGGAGCGGATCTGGTCCGTGCTGATCGGCCGGGTGGTCAAGGAGGCGATCTCGGCGACCGGCGCTCCGGTCGGGTCGGCGATGGTGAGGGCGACGGCCTCCGCACCGATCGGGGTCAGCCGTGCGCGGAGCGCGGACGGTCCGGTCGCGGCGGGGACGACTCCGCTCCAGGAGAAGGGGAGCCGTACCGACCCCGGCGGGGTGTCGGTGTCGGGGAGCAGGGCGATCGCGTGCAGGACGGAGTCGAGCAGGGCGGGATGGAGGCCGTAGCGGTCGGCCTCCGCTCCCTCGCCGAGCGAGGCCTCGACGAAGAGGTCCGGACCCGAGCGCCAGGCGGCCGTCAGCCCCTGGAAGGCGGGCCCGTACTCGAGGCCGAGGTCGGCGAGGGTGTCGTAGTGGTGGGTGAGGTCGACTGGCTCGGCTCCGGCGGGCGGCCAGGCACCGGCGAGCGGCGGATTCACGGGGTCCGGCGGCGCGGCGGCGAGGACCCCCGAGGCGTACTGCTGCCAGGGCGCTTCGGCACGGTCGTCGTCGGTGGGCTGCGGCCGGGCGGAGACGGTGAAGGGGCGTTCCCCGGTCGCGGTGGCCTCGTCGACCACGAGCTGGAGTTGGGTGGCACCGCGCGGGGGCAGGGCGAGGGGCCGGTGGACGGTGAGTTCGCCGAGTTGTTCGAGCCCGAACCGCGCACCCGCCTGGAGCGCCAGCTCCACCAGGCCGGTGCCCGGGAAGAGCGTGGTGCCGGCCACGGTGTGGTCCGCGGTCCAGGGGTGCGACTCGGGGGAGATCTGCCCGGTCAGCACGGTCGCCCGGCCGTCGGCGAGTTCGAGCGCGGCGCCGAGGAGCGGGTGGCGGAGCGGCTGGAGGCCGGCGAGGCCGGCGTCGCCCGGGCCGGCGGTGTGGTTCAGCCAGTAGCGCTGCCGCTGGAACGGGTACGTCGGCAGGGTGACGGGGCAGGCCCGGGTCTCGGGGTGCACCTCGTCCCAGTCGACCTGCCCACCGTGGACGTGGGCCTCGGCGAGGGACCGCCGGAAGCGCAGTAAGGTCCCGTTGTCGCGCCGCAGGCTGCCCACCGCGCAGTGGGCGCCGGACCCGGGCTCGCTCAGGGCGTCGAGCGTGCGCTGGAGGGCCGTGGTGAGCACGGGGTGGGGGCTGCATTCGACGAAGGTGCGGAATCCGGCGGCGTGCAGGCTCTCGGTCGCGAGGTCGAGCCGGACGGGCGAGCGCAGGTTGGTGTGCCAGTAGTCGGCGGTCAGGGTGGTGGTGTCGGTGGCCAGGCCGGTCACGGTCGAGTAGAACGGGACGTCGGCCGGCCGTGGGCCGATGTCCGACAGTACGTCGGTGAGGTGCGCGCGGAGCGCGTCGACGTGCGGGGAGTGGGAGGGGTAGTCCACCGGTATCCGGTGGACCCGCACGCCGTCGGTCCGGCAGCGGTCGAGGAAGCCGTCGAGGGCGTCCGGGAGACCGGACACCACCGTCGCGTCCGGGCCGTTGACGGCGGCCACGGTGAGGCTGCCGGCCTGCCCGTTGATCCGGCGGCCGACCTCGTCGGCGGACAGCGCGACCGAGGCCATGCCGCCGGTGCCGGCGAGAGCGGTCAATGCCTTGCTGCGCAGGGCCACCACGCGCGCGGCGTCGTCCAGGGTGAGGGCCCCGGCGACGTACGCGGCCGCGATCTCGCCCTGGGAGTGGCCGACCACGGCGTCCGGGTGCACACCGTGGGCCTGCCACAGTGCGGCGAGGGAGGCCATCATCGCGAACAGGACGGGCTGGACCACGTCGACACGGTGCAGGTCCGGAGCCCCCGCCGCGCCCGCCAGGACGTCCAGGAGGTCCCAGTCGGTGTAGGGGGCCAGCGCCCGGGAACAGCGGCCGAGTTCCTCCCGGAAGGTCCCGCTGCTGTCCCGGAGCTCGTGGGCCATCGCCTGCCACTGGCTGCCCTGGCCCGGGAAGACGAACACGGTCTTGCCCTGCTGCGCCGCGACCCCTTGGACCAGGGCCGGGTCGGGGCGCCCGTCGCGCAGGGCGGTGAGGGCGTCGGCCAGCTCCTGGGGACCGGTGGCGGTGATCGCGGCCCGGTGCGGGAAGTGCGGGCGCCGGGCGAGCGCGGCGGCGATGTCGGCGAGACGGCCTTCGTGGCTCAGCTCCCGGAGTGCCGCCGCCTGGGCCTGGAGCGCGGGCGCGGTCCTGGCCGACAGCAGCCAGGTCACCGGCGCCGAGGGGGACGCCGCGCACGGGGCGCTCTCGGGCGCCGCCGCTTCCTGCGGTCCTTCTTCGAGGATGACGTGCGCGTTGGTGCCGCTGTAGCCGAAGGCCGACACCGCGGCGCGGCGCGGGCGGCCTCCGCTCCGCCACGGGAGGCTCCGGGTGAGCAGCGAGACGGTTCCGTCGGACCAGTCGACGTGCGGGGTGGGTTCGTCGGCGTGGAGGGTCTGCGGCATCAGCCCGTGGGTGAGCGCCATGACCATCTTGATGACGCCCGCGACGCCGGCGGCCGCGACGGTGTGGCCGATGTTCGACTTGACGGAGCCGAGATGGAGCGGCTGCCCGGCGGGACGGTCCCGGCCGTAGGCGGCCAGGAGGGCCTGGGCCTCGATGGGGTCGCCGAGCGCGGTGCCGGTGCCGTGGGCCTCGACGACGTCGATGTCGGCGCCGGTGAGCCGGGCGTCGGCGAGCGCGCGGGCGATGACCCGCTGCTGGCTGGGTCCGTTGGGGGCGGTGAGGCCGTTGCTGGCACCGTCCTGGTTGACGGCGGAGCCGCGGATGACCGCGAGCACCGGCCGGCCCTCCCGGCGGGCGTCCGAGAGCCGCTGGAGCACCAGGATTCCCGCTCCTTCGCCCCACGCGGTCCCGTCGGCGGCCGCGGAGAAGGGCTTGCACCGGCCGTCGGGCGCCAGCCCCCGCTGGCGGCTGAACTCGATGAACGGCTGCGGTGTGGCCATGACGGTCGCGCCGCCGGCGAGCGCGAGGTCGCACTCGGCCCGGCGCAGTGCCTGGACCGCCAGGTGGACGGCGACCAGGGAGGAGGAGCAGGCCGTGTCGACGGTGATGGCCGGGCCCTCGAATCCGAAGGTGTACGCCACCCTGCCGGAGGCCACGCTGGTGGTGGTGCCGGTGCCGAGGTAGCCCTCCAGGTCGCCCGGCACGTACGCCAGCCGGGAGCCGTAGCCGAGGTTCACGACGCCGCTGAACACGCCGGTGGCCGTGCCGGCCAGTCGGTGCGGGTTGAACCCGCCGCGCTCCAGGGCCTCCCAGGCCGTCTCCAGGAGCAGCCGCTGCTGGGGGTCCATGGCCAGGGCCTCGCGGGGGCTGATGCCGAAGAACTCCGGGTCGAAGCGGTCGGCGTCGGTCAGGAAGCCGCCCCGGTCCGCGTAGGAGGTGCCGTAGTGGTCGGGGTCGGGGTGGAACAGGCCGTCCAGCTTCCAGCCGCGGTCGGTGGGGAAGGAGCCGATGACCTCCGCCGCGTTCGCCACCACCTCCCACAGCCCTTCGGGCGTGGTGACTCCGCCGGGGTAGCGGCACGCCATGCCGCAGATCGCGATCGGTTCCTCCGGCGCGGCCGGGGCGGAGCGCGTCGGCCCGGTCGCGGCCCGGCCGAGGAGCTCGGCCCGGAGGTGGGACGCCACGGCCGACGGTGTCGGGTGGTCGAAGACCAGGGTGGCCGGCAACCGGAGCCCGGTCTCCCCGCTCAGGCGGTTGCGGAGCCTGAGCGCGGTCATCGAGTCGAAGCCCATGGCCTTGAACGCCTGATCGGGGGCGATGGTGGCCGACTGCGCATGGCCGAGGACCGCCGCGGCGCAGTCGCGGACGAGGGCGAGCAGGGCGCGGTGCCCGTCGGCCTCGTCGAGGCCGTCGATCTTCCGGGCCAGGGGCGAGGCGGCAGCCGCCCGGTCCGGGCCGGCGGGCGCCGGGGAGGGCGGTGCGGTGCGCTCCCGCTGCGGTCCGGCGGCGTCCGCGGGGCCGGAGGCCGGCGAGGAGAGCCAGTAGCTCCGGCGCTCGAAGGGGTAGGTGGGCAGCGGGAGAAGGGCGTTCGCGGTGCGCGGACCGCCCCATTCGACGGGAGCGCCGGACACGTACATCTCGGCGAGCGCCTCGGTGAGGCATTCGGCTTCGGGGCGGTCGCGGCGCAGAGTGGGGGTGATGACCGCGGGGGCCTCGTCGTCGGGGAGACCGGGGTCGATCCCGGTCAGCACGGCGTCCGGGCCGAGCTCCAGGAACCGCACCGTTCCCAGTTCGTGGAGACAGCGCATGCCGTCCGCGAAGCGCACCGTCTCCCGGGCCTGTCGCGCCCAGTAGTGGGGGGAGGTCAGGGTGCCGGGCTCGGCGAGGCGTCCCGTCACGTCGGAGACGACGGGCAGGGCGGGCTCGTTGAGGCTCAGGGCCGCGGCGACGGTCTCCAGCCGGTCGAGCACGGGGTCCATGAGCGGTGAGTGGAAGGCCCGGCCGACCCGGAGCCGTCGGGTGCGGTGGCCGAGGCTCCGGCAGTGTTCGGCGATCCGCAGCACGGGGGCCTCGGCCCCGGAGAGGACCGTCGCGGCCGGACCGTTCACCGCGGCGACGGTCACCTCGGGTTCGGCGGTCAGCAGCCGGGCGATCGTCTCCTCCGAGGCTTCGACCGCCACCATCGCACCGGCCGGCAGGTCCTGCATCAGCTGTCCGCGGGCCGCCACCAGGGTGCAGGCGTCCTCCAGCGACAGCACCCCGGCGACGTGGGCCGCGGTCAGCTCGCCGATGGAGTGCCCCAGCAGGAAGTCGGGCCGGAGTCCGTGGTGTTCGAGGAGGCGGTACAGCGCCGTCTCCACGGCGAAGAGGGCCGGCTGGGTGAAGGCCGTCCGGTCCAGCAGGTCGCGCTCGTCCCGCTCGCCGAGGACGAGCTCGCGGAGGGGCGTGCCGAGGGGCGTGCCGAGGTGCGGGGTGAGGTGCGGGGTGAGTTCCTCGCAGACGGCGTCCAGGGCTTCGGCGAAGACCGGGAAGGCCGCGTGGAGTTCACGGCCCATGCCGTAGCGCTGGCTTCCCTGTCCGCTGAAGAGGAACGCGGTCCGGCCCGGCCTGGTGCTGCCGGTGACCAGGGCGGGGTCCGAGCCGTCGGCGGCGAGCGCCGACAGGGCCCGGCGGTGGTTCGCCAGCAGGACCGCCCGGTGTTCCAGGTGTGCCCGGCCGGCCAGGGTCGAGGCCACGTCGACCGGGTCGTGGCCGGGGTGGTCGTCCAGCCAGCCGGCGATCCGCCGGGCGTGTGCGCCGAGGGCGTCGCGGGTGCGGGCGGACAGCACCCAGGGGGCCGGGCCCGGCGCCGGGAGCGACTCGGCCGGGGGGTCGGCGGTGGGTGGAGCGGCCTGCTGGAGGATGACATGGGCGTTGGTGCCGCTGATGCCGAAGGAGGAGACGGCCGCGGTGCGCGGACGTCCCGTCGCCGGCCAGTCGGTGGCTTCGGTCAGCAGGGCGAGGTTCCCGCCGTCCCAGTCCACCTCGGACGTGGGCCGGTCGATGTGCAGGCTGGCGGGGAGCTCGCCGTGCTGGATGGCCTGGACCATCTTGATGATCCCGGCGACGCCGGAGGCCGCCTGGGGGTGGCCGATGTTGGACTTGACCGAGCCGAGGTGGAGCGGCAGCTCGCGGCTCTGCCCGTAGGCGGCGAGGAGGGCCTGGGCCTCGATGGGGTCGCCGAGCCTGGTGCCGGTGCCGTGGGCCTCGACGGCGTCCACCTCGTCCGGCCGGAGTCCCGCGTGGGCCAGGGCGGCTCGGACGACCCGCTCCTGGGACGGCCCGTTGGGTGCGGTCAGGCCGTTGCTGGCACCGTCCTGGTTGACCGCGGAGCCCCGGACGACGGCCAGGACGGGACGGTGATGGCGCTCGGCGTCCGCCAGGCGTTCGACGAGCAGCAGGCCCGCGCCTTCGCCGAGCACCGTTCCGTCGGCGCTCTCGGCGAACGGCCGGCACCGGCCGTCGGGCGAGAGCCCGCGCTGGCGGCTGAATTCCAGGAAGATGCCCGGGTCCGCCACCACGGTCGCGCCGCCGGCCAGCGCCAGGTCGCACTCCCCGTCCCGCAGCGCCCGGCAGGCGAGGTGGAGGGCCACGAGCGAGGAGGAGCAGGCCGTGTCGATCGTGATCGCGGGGCCCTCCAGCCCCAGGGTGTAGGCGATCCGGCCGGAGGCGACACTGGTGGTGTTCCCGGTCAGCAGGTAGCCGTCGACGCCTTCGGGGCCGTGGTGGGACAGGGAGGCGTACTCCTGGCCGATGATGCCGGTGAAGACACCCGTGGCCGTACCGCGCAGGGAGTGCGGGTCGACACCGGCCCGTTCCAGGGCCTCCCAGGCGATTTCCAGGAGCAGGCGCTGCTGGGGGTCGATGGCGAGCGCCTCGTGGGGACTGATCCCGAAGAACTCGGCATCGAACAGGTCGGCTCCGTCGAGGAATCCCCCTGTTCGTACGTAGCTGTGGCCGGGGCTGTCCGGGTCCGGGTCGTACAGGTTCTCCGGGCTCCAGCCGCGCTCGACGGGGAAGCCCCGCACCGCCTCCCGCCGGGCTGCCACGAGGTCCCAGAGCTCGTCGGGAGTGCTGACCCCGCCGGGGAAGCGGCAGGCCATGCCGACGATGGCGACCGGATCGTGGCGGTGCGCCTCGGCCTCGTGCAGGCGGCGGCGGGTCTGCCGGAGTTCGCCGGTCAGTTGCTGGAGGTAGTCCCGGGTCCGTTGGTCGATTGCCATGTCCTGGTGCCTCGGTTCAGTCGGTGTTCAGCTCGCTGTCCAGGCGAGCGAGCAACTCGTTGTCGGATTCCGTCGCGCGGTCGGACGCCTCGTCGATGCCGTACAGGTCGAAGATCAACTCCTGGAGGAATTCCGTGAGCTCGTTCCGGTCGCCGGGAGCCGGCGGGTCGCTGAGCAGGGCCGCTCGAAGCGTCCGCAGCTCGGTGAGGGGAGAGCGGGGAGCCGGCTCGACGGCGGGCCCGGGGGACAGCCTGGACTCCAGGAAAGCGGCCAGGGCGGCGGGTGAGGGGTGGTCGAAGGCGAGGGTGGCGGGCAGCCGGATCCCGGTGCGGGCGCTCAGGTGGTTGCGCAGTTCGACCGACGACAGCGAGTCGAAGCCGATGGCCCTGAACACGTCGTCGTCACCGATGGTCTCCAGGGCGCGATGGCCGAGCACGGCCGCGGCCTCGGCCCGGACGGTGTCCACCAGCAGCCGGCGCCGCGCGCTGCCCGGCGTGGCGGCCAGCTGCTCGGCGAAGGACGCCGCGGACCGCTGATCGGTGCTCCGGTGCGCCGCCCGGCGGCCGGGCCGGCGGGGAGCCAGCCCGCGCAGGACGACGGGAGCGTCCTCGACGGCGCGCAGGTCCAGCCGTACCGGAGCGAGGACGGCGAGAGCGGACCCGAAGGCCGCGTCGAAGAGTGCCAGGCCGGCGGCGGTGGGCAGTGCCGCCACACCCGAACGCGCCATCCGGGTGAGGTCGGTGCGCCCCATCCCCCCGGTCAGGGTGCTCTGCTGCTCCCACAGCCCCCAGGTGAGGGAGAGCGCCGGCAGCCCGTGGGCCCGGCGGTGGTGGGCGAGGGCGTCGAGGAAGCCGTTGGCAGCGGCGTAGCCGGCCTGGCCGGGGCTGCCGAGGACGCCGGTGACGGACGAGAACAGCACGAAGGCCGACAGATCGAGGTCGCGGGTCAGTTCGTGGAGGTTCCACGCGGCATCCGCCTTGGGCCGCAGGACGGTGTCGAGCCGTTGAGGGGTGAGGGCGGGGATCACGCCGTCGTCGAGGGTTCCGGCCGCGTGGACGACGGCGGTCAGCGGGTGCTCGGGGGGGATGCCGGCCAGGAGGCGTCCGAGTGCGTCGCGGTCGGCCGCGTCGCACGCGGCGACGGTCGCCTCGGCACCGAGTCCGGCGAGTTCCTCGACGAGCTCGGGCGCGCCCGGCGCCTCGGGGCCGCGCCGACTGGTCAGGAGCAGGCGGCTGACGCCGTGCTCGGTCGCGAGGTGGCGGGCCAGTCGGCCGCCCAGCGTCCCGGTGCCCCCGGTGATCAGCACGGTGCCGTCGCGGCGCAGCGGTTCGGGCATCGTGAGGACGATCTTGCCGGTGTGCCGGGCCTGGCCGAAGTGCCGCAGCGCGGCGGGGGCCTGCCGGACGTCCCAGGTGGTGACGGGCAGCGGGCTGAGGCGCCCTTCCTCGAACAGTCCGGAGAGGACGGTGAGGATCTCACCGATGCGGTCGGGGTCGGCGGTGAGCAGGTCGAAGGGGCGGTAGCGGACCCCGGGGTGGCTGGTGGCGATGTCGGCCGGGTCGCGCAGGTCGAGTTTGCCCATCTCCACGAAGCGGCCGCCCGGGGAGAGGAGGCCGAGTGAGGCGTCGACGAACTCCTGGGCGAGGGAGTTGACGACGACATCGACGCCGGCCCCGGCGGTGCTGCGCCGGAAGTGGTCGGCGAAGCCGAGGCTGCGGGAGTCGCCGATGTGGTCGTCGTCGAGCCCGAGGGACCGCAGTACCCCGCGCTTGCCGGGGCTCGCGGTGCCGAAGACCTCGGCGTCCCACAGGCGGGCGAGTTGCAGTGCCGCCATGCCCAGGCCGCCGGTCGCGGCGTGGACGAGCACCCGTTCGTGGGGGCGTACCCGGGCCAGGTCGGCCAGTCCGTGGTAGGCGGTCAGGAACACCACGGGAACGGAGGCGGCGGTGGCGAAGGACCAGCCGGGCGGCATGCGGGTGATCAGCCGCCGGTCGGTGACGGCCACGGGGCCGAAGGAGCCCCGCATCAGGCCCATCACCCGGTCGCCCGGCGCGAAGGAGCGCACGTCCGGGGCGGCCTCGACCACGACTCCGGAACCTTCGAGGCCCATGGCGTCCTGTTCCGGGGACATGTCCAGCGCGACGAGGACGTCGCGGAAGTTCACACCCGCGGCACGGACGTGGACGCGGACCTCTCCGGGGGCGAGCGGCCGGCCGGCGGCGGTGTTCTCGACGGTGGTGAGGTTGTCCGGCGTGCCGCGTTCGGTGATGTCCACCCGCCAGGGCGCGTCCTCGGGAGGGGTCAGCGCGTCGGCGGCGGTGAGCCGGGTCAGGCGTGGGACCAGGAGTTCGCCGGCGCGCAGGGCGAGCTGGGGCTCGCCGGAGTCCAGCGCGGTGGCCAGGGCGTTCCAGGAGTCGGGGTGGTCGTCGATGTCGACCAGGACGAACCGGCCCGGGTTCTCGGTCTGTGCGGAGCGGACCAGGCCCCACAGGGCCGCACCGGCCGGGTCGGGGATGTCCTCGCTCTGGTGCGTGGCCACCGAGCGCCGGGTGATGACGGCCAGTCCGGAATCGGCGAACGCGTCCTCGCCCAGCCACTGCTGCACCAGGGCGAGAGTCCGGTGCGCGGCCTCGTGGGTGCCAGGCACCGGACCGGGGCCGTCGTGGAGGGGGGCGGTGATCACCGCATCGGGCCTGGGGCCGTCCGCGGCGGTGTCGGCTGCCAGCGCTGCCAGGTCGGGGTAGCCGCGGATGACGCCGGGGGCGGGTTCCGTGGGGCCGATCCAGGCCCACCGCCGGGTCGGCCGGTCCTTCGCGGCCACGGGTGCGGGCGGGGTCCAGCACAGGTGCAGCAGATCGTCCTGGCCGTGGCCGGCCACGGGCGGGCCGAGGCGCTCGACCGGCAGTGGCCGGGTGGCCAGCGACCCGACGGTGAGGACCGGGGCCCCCGCGGGGTCGAAGGCGGCCAGGGTGGCGCTGTCGGTGCCGTCGAGGGTGGCGCGGATCCGCAGCGAGGTGGCTCCGGTGGCGTGCAGGGCCACCGATTCCCAGGAGAACGGCAGACGGATGTCGCCGGGGCCGGACCTGCCGAGCAGGCCGGTGACGGACAGGGCGTGCAGCGCGGCGTCGAGCAGTGCCGGATGGATGCCGAAGCCGTCGGCGCCGGTGTGCTGCTCCTCGTCGAGTTCGACGTCCGCGAAGACCGTGCCGTCCTGGTGCCAGACGCCGCGCAGGCCCTGGAAGGCCGGGCCGTAGTGGTAGCCGTCGGCGGAGAGCGTCCGGTAGACGTCGGCGGCGGCCACCGGCGTGGCGCCCTCTGGGGGCCAGGTGGGCGGGGCACCGGCCGGGTCGTCCGCCGGGTCGTCCGCCGGGCCGTTCGCCGCGTCGCCTGCCGCGTCGGTGAGTCTGCCGGTCGCGTGCCTGACCCATGGGCCGGGTTCCGTGCGCGAGTGGATCTCGAACCCGCGGCCACCGGAGGCGTCCGCGGCGGCGACCGTGAGCTGGACGGTGGCGCCGGAGCCTTCGGACAGGGCCAAGGGGCTTTCGAGGACGAGGGTGTCGACGCGGTCGCATCCCGTGCGGTCGGCGGCGTGCAGGGCGAGGTCGGCGAAGGCGGTGCCCGGGACGAGCACGGTGCCGGCGATGGTGTGGTCGGCCAGCCACGGGTGGTCGTGCAGGGAGAGCCGGCCGGTCAGGACGAGCCCGCCGTCGCCGGCGAGGTCGACGGCCGCACCGAGGAACGGGTGGCCGCCCTCCTCGATTCCCGCGCGGACGGCCGGCCGGGACCAGTAGCTCCGCCGCTGGAAGGGGTAGGTGGGCAGGGCGACCGGACCGGGGTTCCGGCCCTTCAGCCCCTGCCGCCAGCCGATCCTCGTGCCGTGCACGTGGAGCTCGGCGGCGGAGGCGAGGAAGCGTGCGAGGCCGCCGTCGCCGCGCCGCAGCGATCCGGCGACGGTCACGTCCTCCAGGGTGTCCTCGATGGCGTGGGTGAGGACAGGATGGGGACTGCACTCGACGAAGGTGCGGTGGCCCTGCGCGGCGAGGACGCGGACGGTCCGCTCGAACTGGACGGTGTCGCGCAGGTTCCGGTACCAGTACTGCGCGTCCAGGCCGCTGGTGTCGGTCCGTTCGCCGGTGACGGTGGAGTAGAACGCGGCCTTCGAGCGGAGGGGGGTGATCCCGTCCAGGGCTGCCAGGATCGGGGAGCGGATCGCTTCGACGTGGGCGCAGTGCGAGGCGTAGTCCACGTGGATCCTGCGGGCCTGCACCCCGTCGTCCCGGTAGGCGCTGATGATGTGCCCGACCGCGATCGGGTCGCCGGACACGACAGTGGTGGTCGGGCCGTTCACGGTGGCGATGTCGAGCACCCCGGGGTACTCCGCCGCCAGCCGTGCCGCCACCTGCGCGGCGGGAAGCGGCACCGAGGCCATGGCGCCGGTGCCGGCCAGGGCGGTGATGGCCCTGCTGCGAAGGGCGACCACCTTGGCTGCGTCCTCCAGGGACAGCGCCCCGGCGGTGTAGGCGGCGGCGATCTCCCCCTGGGAGTGGCCGATGACGGCGTCCGGCCGGACGCCCATGCTCCGCCACAGCTCGGCGAGCGAGGTCATGACGGCGAACAGCGCGGGCTGGATGACGTCGACCCGGTCCATCCCGCCGTGGAGCACCTCGGTGAGTTCCCAGGGCACGTAGGCCCGCAGGGCGGTCGCGCAGGCCTGCAGGTGATCGCGGAACACGGCGGACTCGGCCAGGAGGTCCACCGCCATACCGGCCCACTGGGTGCCCTGGCCGGGGAAGACGAAGACGGTCCTGCCGGTGTCCCGGGCGGTGCCGGTGAGGAGACCGGGGGCGGCCTCGCCCCGGGCCAGGGCTTCCAGACCCCCGAGGTGGTCCCGGGTGACGGCGGCGCGGTGGGAGTGGTGGCTGCGGGTGGTGGCCAGCGCGTAGCCGGGGCGCAGGTCGGGACGGGCGGTCAGGTGGTCGTGGAGCCGCCGCGCCTGGTCCCGGAGGGCTTGTTCGGTACGCGCTGACAGGAGCCACGGCAGGGCGTCGCCGGATTCCTCGGTGCGGGCCTCCGGTGTCGTGGGCGGAGCCTCGACGATGAGGTGGGCGTTGGTCCCGCTGATGCCGAACGAGGAGACGGCGGCCCGGCGCGGCCGGTCCACCGCGGGCCAGGCGGTGGGTTCGGTCAGCACGGTCACCTGGCCGCTGTCCCAGTCCACCTGGTGCGAGGGATCGTCGACATGGAGGGTCCTGGGGAGAGTGCCGTGGTGCATCGCCTGGACCATCTTGATGACGCCGGCGACACCCGCGGCCGCCTGGGTGTGACCGATGTTCGACTTGATGGATCCCAGGTAGAGGGGGTGCTGACGGGGCCGGCCGTAGACGGAGAGGAGGGCCTGGGCTTCGATGGGGTCGCCCAGGGCGGTGCCGGTGCCGTGCGCCTCGACCGCGTCGACCTGATCGGGGGTGAGGCCCGCCCGGTCGAGCGCGGCCCGGATGACGCGTTCCTGGGACGGCCCGTTGGGGGCGGTGAGGCCGTTGCTGGCACCGTCCTGGTTGACGGCCGAGCCGCGGATGGTGGCCATGACGGGGTGGCCGTTGCTCAAGGCGTCGGAGAGGCGCTCCACGACGATCACGCCGACGCCCTCGCCCCAGGCGGTGCCGTCGGCGCCGTCGGCGAAGGCCTTGCACCGGGCGTCGGGGGCGAGCCCGCGTTGGCGGCTGAACTCCACGAACATGCCGGGAGTGGCCATCACGGTGGCACCGCCTGCCAGCGCCAGGGTGCATTCCCCGGCGCGCAGTGACTGGCAGGCCTGGTGGATGGCCACCAGCGAGGAGGAGCATGCGGTGTCGATCGTGATCGCCGGTCCCTCGAGTCCGAGCGCGTAGGCGATCCGGCCCGAGGCGACGCTGGTGGTGGTCCCGGTGAGCAGGTAGCCGTCGAGCCCGTCGCCGGCCTGCGCCAGGGGCGGGCCGTACTCCTGGGAGGTGACGCCGACGAAGACTCCCACCGGTGTGCCCCGGAGGTCGTCGGGGACGATCTGCGCGTGCTCCAGCGCTTCCCAGGAGGTCTCCAGGAGGAGCCGCTGCTGCGGGTCCATCGCCAGGGCTTCGCGTGGACCGATCCCGAAGAATCCCGCGTCGAACTCGTCGGCCCCGTCGAGGAAGAAGCCTTCGCGGACGTACATCCGCCCCGGGGTGCCGGGGACGGGGTCGTACAGGCGGTCCACGTCCCAGCCCCGGTTCGTGGGGAACGGGCCGAGCGCGTCGGCGCCCTCGGCCGCCAAGCGCCACAGATCCTGCGGGTCGCGGATCCCGCCCGGGTAGCGGCACGCCATCGCCACGATCGCGATCGGGTCGCTGTCGGAACGCGGGCCGGCCGCGGTGCGGGGCCGTTCGGCGGCCCGGCCGCCGAGGAGGGTGTCCAGGTGGGCGGCCAGGGCCGTGACGCTCGGGTGGTCGTAGGCGGCCGCGGTCGCGAGGGAGAGCCCGGTGGCGGCGTTGAGCCGGTTGCGCAGGGCGACGGCGGACGCGGAGTCGAGACCGAGGTCACGGAAGGCCCGGTCCGGGTCGACCGATGCGGGTTCCTGGTGTCCGAGGACCGCCGCGACGGCGCTGCGGACCAGAGCGAGGACGTTGTCGCCCTGCTCCTGCCCTTGTTCCGGTCCCCGCTCGTGCCCCTGTTCCGGTCCCTGTTCCCGCTCCCGCCCGGCGTCGGGCGGCCGGGTACCGGACCCGTCCAGCTGGTAGCGACCGCGCTGGAACGCGTAGGTCGGCAGCGCGGTACGGCGCGGGGCATGGGGGGCGAGCACGGTCCGCCACGCGACCGGGACGCCGTGGGTGTGCAGTTCGGCGAGCGAGGCGAGTACCGCGCGGTCGTCCGCCACCCCGGACTTGAGGGTGGTCACCACGGCCGCCGGCTCTCCGCCGAGGCACTCGTCCACCATTCCGGCGAGAACACCGCCCGGGCCCAGCTCCAGGTAAGTAGTGACGCCCTCGGTCCGCAGGGTCCGCACACCGTCGTGGAAGCGCACGGTCCGGCGAACGTGCCCGCTCCAGTACCCGGGCGTGCACAACTGGTCGGCGGTCGCCACCAACCCGGTGACATTCGACACGACGGGGATCTCGGGGGAGTGGTAGCAGACCCGGGCGGCGACCGCCTCGAAGTCGGCGAGCATGGCGTCCATCCGGTGGGAGTGGAAGGCATGGCTCACCCGCAGCCGCTTGGTCCTGCGCCGCTCGGCCTTCCAGTGCGCGGCGACCGCGAGGACGGCGTCCTCGTCACCGGAGACGACCAGGGAGGCCGGGCCGTTCACCGCGGCGATCGACACCCGGTCCGCCAGCCCGGCGAGACCGGAACGGACCTCCTCCTCGGTGGCTTCCAGGGCCACCATCGCACCGTCCGGAGGAAGTGCCTGCATCAGGCGCCCGCGGGCCGCGACCAAGGTCGCGGCGTCCTCCAGGGACAGCACCCCGGCCGCGTGGGCGGCGGTCAGCTCGCCGATGGAGTGGCCCGCCAGCAGATCCGCCCGCAGACCCCAGTGCCGGAACAGCCGGAACATCGCCGTCCCGACCGCGAACAGCGCCGCCTGGGTGAAGACCGTCCGGTGCAACAACTCCGCTTCGGGCGTGCCCTCCTGGGCGAACACCACGTCGCGCAGGGGCCGGTCGAGAAGCGGGTCCAGTTGCCCGCAGACCTGGTCGAACGCCTCGGCGAACTCCGGGAACCGCTCGTGGAGACCCGACGCCATGCCCGGGTACTGACTGCCCTGGCCGGAGAAGAGCACCGCGCACTTGCCGGGCCCGGCGGCGCCCACCGATGCCCGGGTGAGCCCGTGGCACTGGCTGTCCTGTGCCAGGGCGTCCAGCCCGGTCAGCAGATCGCCGAGGTCCGAGCCGACCACCGCCGCGCGGTGCTCGAACGCGGTGCGGTCGACCGCCAGGGACCAGGCGACATCGGCCGGCCGCAGCGCGGGGTGCTCCTCGACGTGGGTGCGCAGCCGGGCGGCCTGCGCGCGAAGTGCCTGCTCGCTCCTGCCCGAGAGCACCCACGCGACGGAGGGCCGCGTCGCGTTCGGATCGGGTGTCCGTGTCGCGTTCGGGTCCGGTGTCCGTGTCGCGTTCGGGTCCGGTGCCCGGTCGTCCTCGGAACGGCCTTCGGCAGGAGGACCGGTGACGATGAGATGACAGTTGGTACCGCCCATGCCGAAAGAGCTGACCCCGGCGATCAGCGGCTCCTCGGGGCGCGGCCACGGCCCGAGGACCTGCTGGACGCGCAGCCCCAGGCCGTCCAGATCGATGGCCGGATTGGGCCGCTCGAAGTTGAGACTGGCCGGCAGCTCCCGGTGCTCGATGCTCAGCACCGTCTTGATCAGTCCGACGACACCGGCGGCACCTTCGAGGTGGCCCACATTGGTCTTCACCGAGCCCACCGCCAGCGCCGACGCCGGTACCCGGCCCCCGCCGAGAGAGGCGCCGAGGGCCTCGGCCTCGATCGGATCGCCGACCTCGGTCCCGGTCCCGTGCAACTCGACGTACTGGACCGAGGCGGGAGCGACCCCCGCTGCACGGCACGCCGCCCGCACCACTTCTTCCTGCGCCCCGGCGTCCGGCACGGTGAGGCCGGGCGTGGCGCCGTCGTTGTTCACCGCGCTGCCGCGGATGACCGCGAGGACGGGGTCGCCGTCCGCCAGGGCACGGCTCAGAGGCTTGAGGACGACGACCCCGCCGCCCTCACCGCGGACGAACCCGTTGGCACGGGAGTCGAAGGTGAAGCAGCGGCCGTCGGGCGAGAGGGCACCGAACAGCTCCGCGGCCGAGGTGCTCTCCGGCACGGCCTGGAGGTTGACACCGCCGGCGATCGCCAGATCCGACTCGCCCCTGGCCAGGCTTTCGCACGCCAGCCGGATCGCCACCAGGGACGACGCCTGGGCGGCGTCGACGGTCAGGCTCGGTCCGCTCAGCCCGAGGGCGTAGGACACACGATTGGCGATGATGCTGCGATGAGTGCCGGTGAACGTATGCGGCGTCAATGCCTCGGCGCCGCTTCGGTAGAGCCGTGCGGGATAGTCGTCGCACATCGCGCCGACGAAGACACCGGTGCGGCTCCGCGCGAGCGAGCCCGGTACCAGTGCCGCGTCCTCCAGGGCTTCCCACGACAGCTCAAGGAACAGCCGCTGCTGCGGGTCCATGACCGACGCCTCTCGCGGTGAGATGCCGAAGAACTCGGGGTCGAAGAGGTCGATCCGGTCGAGATAGCCGCCGGGCCGGCCGGGGCCCGCACCGAAGCGGTCAGGGGGCGGGTCGGTGATCGCGGCCCTGCCCTGGGAGAGCAGACGCCAGAACATCCGCGGGTCGGGAGCTCCGGGGACACGGCATGCCAGGCCGAGGACGGCTGTCGCCTCCTGGCAGGGCGCGGTGTTGTGCTGCTGGAGTGCCATGGCAGCCCTTCCGGAATGCGGCACGCGGGTGCGTGCGGTGGGGGAGGTGCGTGCGGTGGCGGGCCCGGCAGGCAGTGGCCCGCTCATCGCACGGAGGCGATCGCCAGGTGTGGGTGACGGAGTTTCGGAAGGACGACCCGGTCCTCGTTATTCGGCGATCCGGGTGCTGTAGCTCCAGCGGAAGACGGGGAGGAACTGTCCCGCCACCTTCTCCATCTCGCCGGTCGACTCGTAGTGCTCGTTGCATCCGCAGTACGACACGACCGCTCGCCCGCTGTCGGCGAGGGCGAGGTCCGAGATCTGGCACGTGCACGGCACGCCCTCGGGGCCGCCTTCCAGGAAAACCATTTCTTGCGCGTCCATTGCCATTGCTCCCGTGACATTTTCCCCGAGAATTCCGGACCCCGGCGTTCCGTTAATCGGACAGGAGTCGGCCGATCGGGCTGCAGCGGGGCGGGGAGGGTGCACCGGGCGGTGCGTTGGCGAATACGCGGCATGTCGGGAGTCGCGAATTTCGCGGACCAGCTCGTTCTCTGCCCGTCGGGTCGGCAGATGCCGGGGCAAAGGATAGTGGGGAGTTGCCAGTTGTGCATATTCGGCGCTGGCCGGTATGGCAGATATTGTGCAGCTCCTATCCCCATTGGATCACGCTGCGTGGTCCTGGGAAAGGGGCAGTGTGAAATTTTATACAGATTGCGCAGGTGGTGGGCAGAATAACGCTGCGTGGGCGAACCAAGAGTGACCGTGGTGACCGAATGTGCGGAATCGGCCAGGAGGCTGAAGCAGAACCTCCGGTCGAATGAAGGACGGCGAACCGGCCCGGTTCCCTCGGTCTCCGGCCGACGTGTCGAGCGGTCCCAGGCGCCCGGTCCCCGGCACCCGTCCACCGGGCCCGTCCGCCGGGTGCTCCGCACAGCGCCGGCCACCGTACGGCGCGGACCACCGCCGCGTCGGTCTCCCGCTCGTCCGACGGGTCCTCGGCGATGCCTGCCTCCGTGTCGGCAGCGCGGGCGAGGTCCCGGCGGCCGGCCGGTGGAAGGGCGGTCCGGCCGGACGGGTGAAACCCCGCCACCGGCGGGTGAGCCGGACGTGCTCCGGGAACGGCCGGAGCGGTTGACTGGGGCCCTCTCCTCGGGAAGGTTCGGCATGCGGCGTGCGCCCCGGCACTGGCACTCCGTGGCCCGGTGTGCCGTGACGGCGCTGCTGGGTGCCGCGCTGGTGCTGCTGGGCGGGGCGGATGCCGCCGAGGCCCGGCCGTGGGTGGCCGGCGCGCACTGCGTCACCGCCCAGGAGGCCCCCGCCGGGGGAGGGGAACCGCTGCCGCTGGCCGCCCCGGGCACCGACGAGTGCCCCGAACCCGCCGAGCGTCGCCGCAGCCCGGGAGCCGTCCCGCTCCATGCCGGCGCCCACCGCGCGGGCCCGACCCGCGTGACGGGCTGCGGTCAGCCACCGCTGCTGCTCACCGGGGCGTACGCCGTGCACGACCTCGCCCGGCCCGCCCCGCCACGGCCCCCGTACCCCGGACGAACCGGGTCCGAGGCCGCAGGCGCACGAGGCGTCGTCCTGCGCTGCTGAAGGGTCCCGCCGGGCAACCTCGGGCCCACGCACCACCCACCCCGGCCGTGCAGGGCCCGGCCCGGCTTCCTGCGTCCCCCTTCCATGCCGTACCGCAGGAGATCCACCATGCCCTTCGACGTCTTCGCCGCCATCGGCGCCATCGTGCGCGCCGAAGCCACCCGGACCACCGAGCCCGCTCCGTCCGCTCCTTCTGGGCCGTCCGCTCCGTCCGACCCGGACGCCACTGCCCACCCCGCCGAACCGCACCCGGCCCCGCACC